>NZ_JBAURI010000119.1:0-3375 GCF_049581145.1 Bradyrhizobium sp. | reverse complement strand
TCCGCCGCCGCCGCGCGCGCCGCCTTGATGTTTGCAGCATAGATCTCGCGATCGAGATTGGCGAGGTCCCGATCGGCACAGATCGCTTTTTCCACGGCGCGTCGCGCCGCGGCGCAATTGAAGCTCGGCCTGCCATCGACCGCCATCATTGCGCCCAGGCGCTCCAGTTCCTGCGCCAGCGCGCGATAGTTGCTTCTTGCCGCGGGATGATCCGGATACAGCTTGAGCGCGGCGGCAAAATCGGCCAGCGCCTTCGGCCGCTCTCCCTTCTTCCACCACAGCTCGCCACGGCTGTTGTAGACGTCCGCCAAGCTTGGATCGAGCCGCAGCACGGTGTCGTCATCGGCGATCGCACGATCGATCTGACCTTTGCGGCTGAAGACGCCGGCTCGCGCGATCAGCGCCTTGATCAGGTCGGGCTTTGCAGTCCTGCCGTTGCCGATCAACACGCCGCAGGCGATCGCGATCGTCTCGTCGTCATTGGCCGAGATCGCTGCCAGGCAGGGCGCCGGATCGAACGGCGGCTCCTTTTCCGGCTCGGTCCCGGTCGCATAGGCGGCATGGGCCGACGCGACGGCCACCACCGCCGCCGCCATACAACGCGTCATGGTGATGAACACGGGCCGCATCGACTGGGCCAGACGCAGCTCACCCCGCCTTGCAGGTCAACCCGCCATCGACCACGAGCTCGATGCCGGTGACGTAGCGCGACTCGTCGGAGGCCAAAAACAGCGCCGCATTGGCGACGTCCCAGGCTTCGCCCATATGTCCCATCGGCACCTGGGAGTCGCGGGCGCGCCACATCGCCTCGACATCGCCGTTGGCGTAGCTTGCCGCCAGCCCCGCGGAATGCTCGACCATCGGCGTCTTCATCAGCCCGGGCAGGATCGCATTGACACGGACATAGTCCGCCGCGAACTCGACCGCGGTGGTGCGCGTCATCTGGTTCATCGCAGCCTTGCTGGCGCCGTAGCTGACATAGGAGACGCCGACATGGCGGATCGAGGCGATCGACGAGATGTTGATGATCGAGCCGCCGCCCTGCCGCACCATCACCGGAATGACGTGCTTCATGGTAAGATAGGCGCTCTTGAGGTTGACGGCGAAGACGCGGTCCCATTCGGTTTCCACCACCTCCACCACGCTTCCCATCTCTGCGATGCCGACATTGTTGTCCAGCACGTCGATGCGGCCGAACGCCTTGAGGCAGGCCGCGACCATCGCCTCGACCTCGTCGGCGCGGGAGACGTCGGCGGTATAGGCGACGGCGTTGCCGCCCTCGCCCGTGATGATGCCCACGGTCTCCTCGGCTGCGGCGGCGTTGCGATCGACGCAGAACACCTGCGCGCCCTCGCGCGC
This sequence comes from Bradyrhizobium sp., assembly GCF_049581145.1. Classification (GTDB taxonomy): domain Bacteria; phylum Pseudomonadota; class Alphaproteobacteria; order Rhizobiales; family Xanthobacteraceae; genus Bradyrhizobium. The sequence goes on along the minus strand of NZ_JBAURI010000119.1, from coordinate 2,016 downwards.
GAAGGTCACTGCGGTCGCCTTGCCGTTGCCCCAGCCGGGGCCGATCGAGCCGGCACCCACCACCATCGCGGTCTTGCCCTTGAGCCGATCCATCATCCTCTCCCATTCATATTGTCGTTTGCAGACGTGTTTCACTTGCCATTGAAACGGGCTGCCGACAAGGCGCGCCTCACAGGCCTTCACGGCCCGCTTCGCACTGGTCAATGCGCATTTCACTCCGTAGTCTGGCATGGCGAAACCGGCCCGCGAGAGGCCGGTCCAAACGGGAGAACGCCATTATGCCTATCAACCGCGCAGTTCGATCGGCGCTCGGCGCAGCGCTGCTGCTCTGCGGCTCCAGCCTCCTCACGCAAGCGCTCGCCAGGCCGTTCATGATCGTCGGTCTCGACGAGAAAATCGTCTGGGACGGCGACGGCAAGCCAATCCTGTCGCCCGACGGCAAGGACCAGGTCCTGATCGTCGATCTCGCCGATCCCGAACGCCCGAACATCGTCGCCAGCTTACCTTTGAAGAACTCGGTGGTCGGACCGCCGGTCAATCTCGACATTGATCCGACCGGGACGGTGGCGCTGGTGGCGGATTCCATCGACGTCACCAAGGAGGGCGAGGCGCTGAAGCAGGTTCCTGACGACAAGATCTACGTCATCGATCTCAAGGCCAACCCGCCGAAGCTCGCGGCGACGCTGAGCGGCGGCAAGCAGCCATCAGGCCTGAGCTTCAGCCCGGACGGCAAGATGGCGCTGGTCGCCAACCGCGGCGACAACTCGATCAGCGTGCTCTCGATCAACGGCACCGACGTCAAGATCACCGACACGGTGGCGATGCCCGATAGCGTCTCGCAGGTGGTGTTCACGCCCGACGGCAAGCGCGCGCTGGCCACGCGGTTCCCGGCGCACAAGCTGTCCATCCTGGACGTCGCCGGCGGCAAGGTGACCTATGGCAAGATCGATCTGCCGACCGGACAATGGCCCTACAATGTGGTGGTATCGCCCGACGGCAAGCTGGCGCTGACCTCCGACAATGGCGGCGCCGGCTCCTCCGACGGCAGCGTCGACACCACGAGCGTCGTCGATCTCGAGGCCAGCCCGCCGCGGATCATCGACCGCGTCGTGGTCGGCGACGGTCCGGAGGGACTCGCGATCAGCCCCAAGGGCGATCTTGCGGTCGCCGCCATCCTGCGCGGCTCCAACATGAAGAACGCCTATTTCTACCAGAAGAACGGCAGCCTCTCGATCCTCAAGATCGACGGCAAGAAGGTCACCAAGACCCAGGACATCGAGGTCGGAGGCCTGCCGGAAGCGGTCGCCTTCACGCCGGACGGCAACTACATTCTTGCCGGCAACTTCCTGGATCAGGATTTTTCGATCCTGAGGGTTGACGGCACCACGGTCACCGACACCGGCAAGCGCTTCAAGGTGCCCGGTCATCCCGCCTCGGCCCGCATGGGACACTAGATCAGAAGCGCGGCGGCATCAGCCGCCGCGCTCGAACCCGCAGGTCGCGTTCATTGGAACGTCATGTCCAGGCATTTGGAGATGTCCGAGCCGAGACCCGAGGAGATCGTGATGCAGCCGCGCACCTTCTGTTGCGTGGTGTCGGCGGCCCAGATCGCATAACCGCCCGTGCCGAAAAACGAATTGGTGTTCGGCGGTTCGGTTTCGGTAGCGTCGAAATCGTAGCTCGAATCATTCTCAAAGATGCGCGGCTTCTTGGTGCAGCCGCCGTCTGTCGTGACGTTGATGACCTCCTTGTTGTCACGTGTCAGCGCAAGCGACACCTGGCAGCGGAAATATTCCGAGGTCTTGGCGTTGAAGAGGTAGGCGTAGGACTTGCAGGTCGCGGTGTTGAGCTTGCCGGGCGCGAGCCCCCGGCTGCAGGCGATCCGCTGGTTATGGCTGAGCTTGAATGCCTCATCGGCACGGGCGAAGGAAACCAGCGTCACAAGCGACAGCGCAGCACACAAGCAAATTTTCATGACGTGGTTCATCCGAATCATCCCTATGAACTATCTTGTAG
>NZ_JBAURI010000118.1:0-3099 GCF_049581145.1 Bradyrhizobium sp. | reverse complement strand
CCACCGGATCGCTCTCGACCGCGCAGGTGCTGACCGTGCTGCGCGCCCATCAGGTGATCGGCGTCGAAACCCGCGACATCAAGCAGGTCCAGGTGACGCGGCTTGCCCGCAACATCGAGACCAAGGAGATCGAAACCGCGATCGCGCAGGCGATCGAGCATCGCGGCGGCCTGGGCGACGCCGCCAATCTCAGCCTGACCTTCGATCGCGACGTGCAGGACGCCCATCTCGACGCCGCCTTCACCGGCGCCATGCAGCCGACCGAGGCTCGGGTCGATCAGCGCACCGGCCGCTTCGATGTGACGATCGAGATCGCCAATGAGAGCGGCGGCCCGTCGGCCCAGTTCCGCTTTACCGGCACCGCGATCGAGACCGTCGATGCGGCGGTGCTGACGCGCAACGTCGAACGCACCGAGCTTCTGAAAGCCTCCGACGTGATCGTCGAGAAGCGCCCCAAGGCCGATGTCGGCAACGACGCCGCGGTGCGCGAGATGGCGGTCGGCAAGCAGATGCGCCACCCGATGCGTGCCGGCCAGGCGCTGCGCGTCGCCGATCTCGCCAAGCCTGACCTGGTGCAGCGCGACCAGGAGGTCGCGGTGATCTACCAGAACGCGGGCCTCTATCTCACCACCCGCGGCAAGGCGCTCGACAGCGGCACCGAGGGCGACGTGGTCAACGTGCTCAACCCGCAGTCCAAGCGCACGCTGACCGGCACCGTCACCGGCCGCGCCCAGGTCACGATCCAGATCGCCGTGCCGCAGCCCGAAGCCGACACCACGCTCGCCTCCGACGAGACGTCCTCCATCGCCTCGCCCGCCAACGGCACCGCCAGGTAGGTCCCTGGTTCACCGGTTCACAAGTCACTCCAAACGCCGAGTAACGTACATGTCCCGTAGTCAACGTCGTGCCGGTCAACACAACGCCGCCAAACATGGTGTCGGCAACCGCATCGCCCTCACCGGCACCCTGTTGACGCTGGTCAGCGCCGTCGGCGGCTGTTCCTCGATCGACCGGCTGTCGCAGATCGGCGAGACGCCGAAACTGACATCGATCGACAATCCGACCGCTCAGCCCGGCTACAAGCCGGTGCAGATGCCGATGCCGAAGCCGGAGACGGTGTCCTACAATCCGAACTCGCTGTGGCGCAACGGCTCGCGGGCCTTCTTCAAGGACCAGCGTGCACATCAGATCGGCGACATCCTGACGGTGACCGTCAACATCACCGACCAGGCCAATTTCGCCAATGAGACGCAGCGCAGCCGGCAAAACACCGAAGACTCCGGCATCACCAATTTCCTCGGCGCGCAGACGCTCGGCGCGCAGGCGCAGAAGATCCTGCCAGGCAGGCTCCTGACCACCGACTCCACCTCATCCAGCGACGGCAAGGGAACGGTGCAGCGGCAGGAAAGCCTGCAGACCAACATCGCCGCCGTCGTCACCCAGCTGCTGCCGAACGGCAACCTCGTGGTCGAAGGCAAACAGGAGGTCCGGGTCAATTTCGAAATGCGCGAACTGATCGTCGCCGGCATCGTGCGGCCGGAGGACATCCAGAGCGACAACACCATCGATTCGAGCAAGATCGCGGAGGCGCGCATCTCCTATGGCGGCAGAGGCCAGCTCACCGACGTGCAGCAGCAGCGCTACGGCCAGCAGGTGATGGACGTGCTGCTGCCGTTCTAGCGGAGGCATGATCCCGAAAAGTGGGGACCGGTTTTCGGATCAAGATCATGCCCAGACATTGACGAGCTCCCACATCGCGGCCCGCGAACCTAGGCGCGGACAACGATGGCAAACGCGGCCTCCGGCACTCCCCTGCCGGGGGCCGCGGTCTATCGCGCAAAAGCTCGAAGCAGAAGCAGCGCGGCAAGACGAGGTGTGCAAGGCGTGTCTTGCTCAGCGCGAGCGCCTGGGTAACACCCGGCATTGCGGCTCGGCTGCACACGGGCCTCGCGAATCAGGGCTTCGTGCTGGAGCATTGTCCGGCAAGGTGGACACCGGCTGTCTGCAAGAGAATGCGGCCAATCAAGGACAACTGGCGCGTTTCCGATTCAACGTCATCGGAAAACGCTCTAGACTCGCCGAAGGATTCGCTCCCAAGGAAAAGCCCCCCATGCAAAGCAATGTCGGGTCCCGCGCCTTCCAGAACGCCAGGCTGCAGAAGAAGCTGAAGAAGCAGGCCGACGCGCTGCTTCCGGCGGCGATGGCGGCCTATCGCGCGGGGCGGCATGGTGAGGCGCAGTCGCTTTGCCGGCGCCTGCTGCAGGACCTGCCCACTTGTTTCGACGCCATGCAGCTGCTCGGCGTCTCGGTATGCGCGTGCGGGGAGTTCGAGGAAGCCAGGCATATCTTCGAGCGCGTGGTCGCGCTCGACCGGGGCTCGGCGGATGCCCATTGCAATCTCGGTTTTGCGCTGCTCAACCTCAAACGCTACGACGACGCCCGCGCCTCCCTGGAAAGGGCAATAGCGCTGCGGCCGAATTTCCAGATCGCGCAGCGCAATCTGGCGATGGCGTTGCTTCGTCTGGGGCTGGCGGAACCGGCGATCGCCGCCTTCACCCGCGCGATCGAGCTCAAGCCCGATGACGCCGAGGCCTGGAGCAATCGCGCCGTGGCCGAATTGAGGGCCAGGCACTGGGACGCGGCCGCAATCAGCGCCGAGCGGGCGCTTGCGCTGCAGCCGCGCTACTTCGAAGCTCTCGTCAACAAGGGGCAGGCCCACCTCGAGCTCCGGCATTTCGAGGTGGCGGAAGCCGCATTCAATACGGCGATTGCGGCCAGGCCGGAGATGGCGGACGTGCTGGCCGACCGCGGACGGCTGTATATGCTGACGGGACGAATAGATCAGGCGGCGGCCGATTTCGACGCCTCGGTCGCGCGCGAGCCCTCGCTCGAACCGGGATGGCAGGGCAAGGCGCAGATCAGCATGCTGCGAGGCGACATGGCGCAGGCGATCGTCGCCTGCAAACGCGTGCTGGCGCAAAACCCGGCTGCTGAAGTCGCCCTCACGCTGCTCGGCGGCTGTCTCGGACGGCTGGGTGACGCGGCCGGTGCGATCGCGCATTTCGACCAGGCGCTCGCGATCAGGCCGGATTACGACGA
>NZ_JBAURI010000117.1:0-4746 GCF_049581145.1 Bradyrhizobium sp. | reverse complement strand
CCCTCGCACAGGCCGATGCCGCCGCGCCGATCCGCGCCGTGTTCGAGGCCCTGTCGCGCCAGAGTCCAGCCGATCGTGCCGTTGCGCAGCGCGCGCACCTTGTTGGCGATGCCGGCGTTGATCAGCGACTGGGTCCCGATGATCGAGCGGGTGCGGCCGGCGCAATTCACGATGATGGTGGTCTCGGGATCAGGCGCGACGCGGCCGGCACGGAGCACGAGTTCCGCGCCGGGAACGCTGACCGAGCCGGGAATGTTGATGGTCGCGTATTCGTCGAAGCGCCGCACATCCAGGATCGCAACATTGGCTTTCTTCGCAATCAGCGCGGCCACGTCCTCGGCCGCCAGCGACGGCGTGTGCCGGCGCGACTCGACCAGTTCGCCGAACGCCTTGGCGTAGGAATTGACATCGCGAAACAGTTCGTAACCGGCCGCCTGCCAGGCCTGCACACCACCATCGAGCTGACGCACGTCCGAATATCCCAATGCCGTCAGACGATCCGCGGCCTCCGCAACGAGGCCCTCGCCCGCGTCGTAGACGACGATCCGCACGTCTTTCCGGGGCAGCCTCGTCTCGGCCTCGAGCCCGATCCTGTCGGCCGCCATGTTGGCGGCAAACAGCGGATGGCCGGTGGCAAAGGCGGCCTCGTGCCGCACATCGAGCAGCGCGATTTCATCGCACAGCAGCAACGCGCATCGGACTTGTGCGGGGGTGACGGCAGGCAGGGTCATGACCGGACGGCCTGCTCCAATCTTGGACGGAAACGGTTCAGTTGTGCCCGTCACCCATAGCAGTCATTTGCTGGAAGTCAGCACAAGGTTGCACAGCGGAGCCATCAGGGCTAATTCTTGCGCCCAAAAACCCAAGGAGACGGCGATGCGTTACGGTGTGTTGATGATTGGATTGCTGGCCCTTGCCGCGCCGGCGCAGGCCGAGTCCCGCTTGACCTATGTGACCATGGTCTTGCAGGCGTTCGCCGCCAAGGTGGAATGCCCCGGCACCAACATCGTCTATCAGGATCTGGTGCAGAAGGCCCAGGAGATGCAGCTGCCGGACGGAACGACCGAGAAGGTCCGAAAGGCGATCGCCTACATGCACACGGGTGGAAAAATGGGCGAGCCCGGCGATGACCAGTTGATGATGGAGGTCGCGATCGCGACAAAATCGACGGACGTCGACCAGCAACACCTCGGCATGGCAGCGTGGTGCGAGACCCAGAAGACGAAATTGGCCGGATTCATTCGCACGGCCAATTGACGCCGACCGGGCCGCGCCGCGTCTGAACACAGTCCAAACCAAGCGAAAAAGCCGCCCCAAAGGGCGGCTTTTCAATTAATGCTGACAAATCAGCATCTTGTCTTGGTTGCGGGGACAGGATTTGAACCTGTGACCTTCAGGTTATGAGCCTGACGAGCTACCGGGCTGCTCCACCCCGCGATAAACCATTGCGCGCCTTGCAGAAAGGCCGATGACGAAACGGGATGAGCGAACGCGGCAGCCGCGCCGATCGTCCCGTCCAGAAGGCTTCCTGAGAAGGCAACCTGGGGCTCGAAGCCCGTTGGGTGCGGGCGGTATGTACCAATGCCGAACCGCTTTGGAAAGGGTCCAGACGCACCTTTTTTCGATTTTGTGACAGCTGGAATGTGCCAAAATGGTCGCAAAAGACGCAAGAGCTGCCGCAAATTGCGCAACGGCCCGGCTTTGGGCCCATTTAGGCCATCTGAGGAATTGCCCCATGGACCAGCCAATGAAAAGCTCCGGGCTTCGCGCCCTGGATGACGCCTTCCATGCCGTGTTCGAGCGCACGCGCCTCGAGGCAGCCCCAACGCCGGCAACGCGTCTGGACCGGCTGAAGCGGCTCAGGGCGGCGGTATCGGAGAACGAGGCCCGGTTCGACGCGGCGATCTCGGCCGATTTCGGCCATCGCTCGACGGTCGAGACCACGATCGCCGAGACGCTGTTCCTCCATGTCGAGATCAAGCACACCATCAAACATCTGAAAGCGTGGATGGCGCCGCAGCGGGTTGCCACCGCGCTGCAATTCATGCCAGCCAAGAACCGCCTGATGGCGCAGCCGCTCGGCGTCGTCGGCATCATCGCCCCCTGGAATTACCCCCTGCAGCTCACGCTGGCGCCCGCGATCGGGGCGCTCGCGGCCGGCAACCGGGTCATGATCAAGCCGAGCGAGTTGACGCCGCGCTTTGCCGCGCTGCTGCAGCAGGTGATCGCGGCAAAATTCGATGCCACCGAGATGATCGTGACCGGCGTGGAGGAGGAGACTGCCAAGGCGTTTGCGTCGCTGCCGTTCGATCACCTGATCTTCACCGGCTCGACCCGGGTCGGCCGGCTGGTCGCCGAAGCCTGTGGGCGCAATCTCACTCCGGTCACGCTCGAGCTCGGCGGCAAGTCGCCGGCCATCGTCGATCGCTCCGCCAACCTCGACGAGGCCGCTGAACGCATCGCCTACGCCAAACTGCTCAATGCCGGCCAGACCTGCATCGCGCCCGACTACGCGCTGGTGCCGGAGGCCTCGGTGCAGGATTTCGCCGACAAGGTGCAGAGCCACATGCGCCGCATGTTCGGCACCAATCCTGACAACAAGGACTACACTTCGATCATCTCGGAGCGGCATTTCGGCCGGCTCGAAAGTCTGGTGAGTGATGCTGCCGCAAAGGGCGCCAGCATCATGCAGGTGGCAAAACCCGACGCACCCGGCTGGAAACAAATCCGCAAATTCCCGCCGACACTCGTGGTCGGCGCAACCTCCGACATGGCCATCATGCAGGAGGAGATCTTCGGCCCGCTGCTGCCGGTCATGGGCTACAGGGACGCGAAAGAGCCGGTCGCCTATATCAACCGGCATGATCGGCCGCTGGCGCTGTACTGGTTCGGCACTGACACGGCGGCGCGCGACGAGGTACTGGAGCACACCGTCTCCGGCGGCGTCACGGTCAATGACTGCCTGTTCCATTTCACGCAAGTGAACCAGCCAATGGGCGGCGTCGGCGCCTCCGGCAGCGGCGCCTATCATGGCGAGTGGGGCTTTCGCAATTTGAGCAAGCTCAAGCCGGTGTTCTATCGCTCGTCGCTCAACCGGCTGGCCGATCTCTATCCGCCTTATGGGAGCAAGATCGCGCGACTGGAGAAGCTGCTGCGGTTCATGACCTAGTCGAGAGATTGCATGAAACCTGTCGTTTCCAAGCACTCTGACCTCATCCTGAGCCCCTAGCGCCGAAAGGGGCTCAGGATGAGGTTCGGAGGAGGAGGTTGATATGATTGGAATTTCAAAATCGGTGAACTAGACATCCGTCATTCCGGGGCGATGCGTCGGGTCGCGCGAAGCGTGGCCCGATGTATCGAACCCGGAATGACGGCGAAACAAAAGTGAACCTCAGGGGGGAAGTACGCGTGACGGACATCGTCGATTTTGTAGTCGTTGGCGCGGGCTCCGGCGGCTGCGCGATATCGGGCCGGCTGTCCGAGGCTTCAGACACATCGGTCGCGCTGCTGGACGCCGGCGGCAGGAACGACAACTGGGTGGTCACCACGCCTTACGCCCTGGTCCTGATGGTCGCGGGCAAGGTCAACAACTGGGCCTTCGAAACCGTGCCGCAGAAAGGCCTGAACGGCCGCATCGGCTATCAGCCGCGCGGCAGGGGCCTCGGCGGCTCGTCCGCGATCAACGCCATGGTCTATATCCGCGGCCATCGCGCCGACTACGACCACTGGGCTGCGCTCGGCAATTCCGGCTGGTCGTTTTCCGACGTCCTGCCGTATTTCAAACGCTCGGAAAACAACGCCGATTTCGACGGCGAATATCACGGCAAGGAAGGTCCCCTGCGCGTCAACCGGCTGCGCACCGACAATCCCGTGCACGAGATTTTCCTGCAGGCGGCGCAGGAGGCGCAGTTCCGCGTCCGCGAGGATTTCAACGCCGAGGACCAGGAAGGCCTTGGCGTCTACCAGGTGACGCAATCGAACGGCGAGCGCTGGAGCGCCGCGCGCGCCTATGTGCATCCGCATATGGGCAAGCGCGGCAATCTGCGGGTCGAGACCTCGGCGCGCGCCACGCGCATCCTGTTCGAGGGCAGGCGCGCGGTCGGCGTCGAATACGTGCAGGGCAAGGAGACGAAACAGCTGCGCGCGCGCCGCGAGGTGATCCTCGCCTCCGGCGCGTTCCAGTCGCCGCAGCTCCTGATGCTTTCGGGCGTCGGCGACGGCGAGGCGCTCGCTCGGCACGGTATCGCAACCACACATCACCTGCCGGGCGTCGGCGCCAATCTGCAGGATCATCCCGATTTCGTGTTTTCCTACAAGTCCGACAATCCGAATTTCACCTCGCTCTCGTTTGCCGGCCTCACCCGGATACTGCGCGGCATCCGGCAATACCGGCGCGAGCGACGCGGCCCGATGACATCGAATTTCGCCGAATGCGGCGGCTTCCTGAAGACCCGGCCCGATCTCGACATTCCCGACATCCAGCTGCATTTCGGCATGTCGGTGGTCGACGACCACGGCCGCAAGCGGCGTTCCGGCGGCGGCTTCTCCTGCCATGTCTGCCTGTTGCGGCCGGAGAGCCGCGGCAGCGTCAGCCTCGCCAATGCCGATCCGCTGGCCGCGCCGCTGATCGATCCGAACTTCCTGGGCGAGGAGAGCGACCTGGAAGCCATGGTCCAGGGCTACAAGACCACGCGGCGCTTGATGGACACACCGGCGCTGCGCGCGCTGCAGAAGGAGGACATGTTC
>NZ_JBAURI010000116.1:0-2037 GCF_049581145.1 Bradyrhizobium sp. | reverse complement strand
CTGCATCGCGACGCCTGATATGATTCGAACTTCGACATCGCTGAACTGGAGGTGCGACCACCCTTGCGCGCCGCGCATCGCGCTCCGCTCTTGGCGAATGCGCCTTTGCTCCGAATCTATTTGACTCGGGCATGGTCGATGCTGAAAACCCCCGACAACAGCAATATTAATTAGTTCTGGGGAGCAAATACATGAGCCAGTCCGCCGCTGGCGCCGCTTCGGGCGCGAGAGCCGACATCGAAGCCTCGACCATCCGGGCCATCTCACGGCGGCTGATTCCGTTCCTGGTGCTGGCCTATTTCTTTTCCTATCTCGATCGCGTCAATCTTGGCTTCGCCGCGCTGACCATGAACGCGGAGTTGAAGTTCACGCCGCTGATCTTCGCCTGGGGCGCCGGCATCTTCTTCATCGGTTATTTTCTGTTCGAGGTGCCGAGCAACCTCGCGCTGGAAAGGTTCGGCGCCAGCCGCTGGATCGCGCGCATCATGGTGACCTGGGGTCTCATCTCGGGCCTGATGGCGCTGGTCGGCGGCGAGCGCAGTTTTTACGTCCTGCGCTTCCTGCTCGGCGTTGCCGAGGCCGGGTTCTTTCCCGGCATCATCCTCTATCTCACCTACTGGTATCCGGCGGAATATCGCGCCCGCTTCCTGGCGGCGTTCGCGATCGCGGTGCCGGTTTCGACCGTGATCGGCGCGCCGGTCTCCGGCCTCCTGCTCGGACTTGACGGCTTCATCGGGCTGAAGGGCTGGCAATGGCTGTTCGTCATCGAGGGCATCCCCTCGGTACTGCTCGGCGTTGTCTCCTGGTTCTATCTGACCGACCGGCCGGAACATGCGGACTGGCTGACATCGGAGCAGAAGGCGTGGCTCTCGTCACAGCTCGAGGCCGAGATCGCCGCCAAGCAGGCCGCGAAACACCTGACGCTGGGCGAAGCCCTGGCGTCGCCCAAGGTGATTGCGCTGAGCCTGATCTATTTCGGCTTCGTCGCAGCGCTTTATGGCATGCAGTTCTGGCTGCCGCAGATCGTCAAGGCCTTCGGCCTCACCAATGCGCAGACCGGCTTCGTCACCGCGATCCCCTATCTGTTCGGCACCATCGCCATGATCCTGTGGGCGCGGCATTCCGACGCGACGCGCGAGCGGGTGATGCATGTCGGCGGTCCACTGCTGCTGACCGCGGTCGCGCTCGGCGCGTCCTGCCAGGTCAGCGACCCCACCATGACCATGGTGGTGCTGACGATCGCCGCGATCGGCGTGTTCTGCACCTTCGCGGTGTTCTGGACGCTGCCGACCGCGTGGCTGTCGGGCACGGCGGCGGCCGGCGCCATCGCGCTGATCAATTCGATCGGCAACCTGGCGGGCTTCGGCGGACCGTATCTGATCGGTTGGGTCAAGCAGACCACCGGAAACACCTCGACCGGCCTCCTGGTGCTGGCGGTGCTGCCGTTGATCGCCGGCCTTTTGGTCCTGCTCGGTGGTCATGAGACCAAGGCGGAGTTTGCCGGCGTGAAATAACGGATGAATTAACTTTCACGAAATCCTGATCAGTGACGATTATTGACATTCGTCACTAGACATTCGACACTCACTCGCAGGTTCAGCGATGGGAGTGTCCGATGTTGGCCAAGGCAGTTTTATCGAGCTATTCCAGGCTTTTAGCGGGCGCCTCGCTGGCTTTTCTGGCGATCGCGCTCGCCGGCTGCAACGAACGGGTCGCGGAAAAGCCAGCCCCCGCGCGGCCGGTGCTGGTCGCAACCGCCCATTACGCCCTGGCAACGCCGGAGCGCAGCTTTGTCGGTACCATCCGTCCGCGGATCGAGGCCGATATGGGCTTCCGGGTCCCGGGAAAGGTCGCCAAGCGCCTGGTCGAAGTCGGCCAGACCGTGGATGTCGGCCAGCCCCTGGCGACGCTCGATGAGATCGACCTCAAGCTGCAGGCCGAGCAGGCGGTCGCCGAATTCCATGCCGCGACTGGCGTGCTGGCGCAGGCCGCCGCCGCCGAGACCCGCGCCAAGGAGCTCCGCGCCAAGGGCTGGGC
>NZ_JBAURI010000115.1:0-20089 GCF_049581145.1 Bradyrhizobium sp. | reverse complement strand
GGCCTTCGACGGCTGGGACACCCACGCCAATGAGGGCGGTCCGGTCGGGCGTTTGGCTCTCTTGCTCTCCGGCCTCGACGGCGCGCTGGCGGAGTTCGAAAGCGGGCTCGGCGAACGCTGGCGCGACACTGCCGTCGTGGTCGCGACGGAGTTCGGCCGCACCGCACGCATCAATGGCACCGAGGGGACCGATCACGGCACCGGCACCATCGCGCTGCTCGCGGGCGGCGCGATCAGGGGTGGCCGTGTCATTTCGGATTGGCCAACCTTGAGGCCCGCGAACCTTTATGAAGCCCGCGATCTGGCGCCGACCACCGATTTGCGCGCGGTCATCAAGGGCGTGCTGGCCGATCATCTCGGCATCAGCGAGAGCGTGCTTGCTCGAAGCGTGTTCCCCGACAGCGCCGCAGCGCGGCCGATGCAAGGGCTGGTGGCATAACGCGCTGGTCGTGTGGCGCATGGTGGCGTAACTCTTGCTAACCTTCGAACCGGCCGCTTCCGGCGCCTGAATTGTCGGATTGCTGACACGCGGGCGGATCATCATCAGATAAATACGACATTGGTGTCGGTGACTGGACCCGGCACCGGCAGGATCAGGAGAGGATCGTCTCATGTATATCGCAATGAACCGGTTTCGCGTTGCCAAGGGATCCGAGGCGGACTTCGAGCAGGTCTGGATGTCGCGCGACAGTCATCTCGAGAAGGTGCCGGGCTTTGTGGAGTTTCATCTGCTGAAGGGGCCCGAGGCCGAGGATCACACACTCTACGCCTCGCACACGGTCTGGGCCGACTACGCGGCCTTCGAGGCCTGGACCAAATCGGAAGCGTTCCGCGCGGCGCATCAGCGCGCCGGCGGCAACAAGCCGCTCTATCTCGGTCCGCCGCAGTTCGAAGGTTTCGAGGTTCGCCAGACCGTGGGGCGGGCAACCTCGTGAGATCCTGGCCGCGCGCGCAGGCGTTCGCGGCGGCTCAACGTTCAAGGACCTGCATCACGTCTCAGTTCTTGGGTGGCGGCTTGCATCGAGGGTCGTGCAGCGCGGATTTGCAGTGACGCGCCTGCATCAGAAGGCAATGCTTTCACTTTGAAGTCACAGGTCCTTTCATGGCGAAGGATTTGCTTGAGCTGGTTCGCATCAAGAATGTGGATGAGCTCTCATTCCTTCATTCCGGGTGTGACGCCCAGCGGGTTTCGCAGTCCGTTTCCAGATCAAGAATATGAATGAACGGACAATCCTTCGATCGCTTGAAACGTGAGACCGCCTGCTTGTGTGACTTCGCTGTGAGCATACAGACCGAGGCTTTAATTTTTGGTATTGCGCTGAAGGCGTGAAGGGCGGTCGCTCCGGGTTCGATGCTTTTCGTATCGCCCCGGAATAACGGCTCACTTCGTGATCTGATCGATCTCTGCCGTGTCTTGCGCGCTCAAGCTCCATGAGATCGCCTTCACGTTCTGCTCGACCTGCTCGACGCGGGTGGCGCCGGCGATGACGCTTGCGACCTGGGGCCGCGCGGCGAGCCAGGAGAAGGCGAGCTCCAGCATGGTGTGGCCCCGTGCCTGCGCGAAGGTCTGCAGTTTCTCGGCGATGTCCTCGTTGCGTGGCGTGATGTAGCGGTCGCGCAAGGCGGGCGCCTTGGCGAATCGGGTGCCGTCCGGTGCGGCGGCGCCGCGCTTGTACTTGCCGGTCAGAAGGCCGCTCGCCAGCGGAAAGAACGGCAACAGCCCGAGCCGGTATTCCTGCGCGGCGGGCAGCAGGTCCTTCTCGATGTCGCGCACCACGAGGCTGTATTCGTCCTGGCAGGAGACGAAGCGGTTGACGTTCATCGCGCGCGCCACATGCTCGGCTTGCGCGATGCGCCAGGCCGGAAAATTGGAATTGCCGATGTAGCGTACCTTGCCCTGGCGCACGAGGTCGTCGAGCGCGCGCAAGGTCTCCTCGATCGGCGTCAGCGGGTCATAATCGTGCTGCTGATAGAGATCGATGTAGTCGGTCTTCAGCCGCGTCAGGCTGGCCTCGACCGCGCTCATGATGTAGCGCCGCGACGCGCCCTGCCTGGTACCGTCGACAGCCATCGGCTTGGAATATTTCGTCGCCAGCACAATGTCTTTGCGGCGGTCGCCGAGTACGGCGCCGAGCACCGTCTCCGAGCCGCCCATGCCGGCATAGATGTCCGCGGTGTCGAACAGCGTGATGCCGAGGTCGATCGCCTTGTGGATCACCTTGCGCGAGGTTTCGAGATCGGTGCGCTGGCCGAAATTGTTGCAACCGAGGCCAACGGCGGACACGCGCAGGCCGGAGCCGCCGAGATTGCGAATTTGCATGAAGTGGTCCTGTCTGGAAACCGGGGCGGGGCGGGCATTTTGCCGCGCGACCCCGCCGGCCGCAAGGCGCGCCGGTTCTGGCCAGCAGCGACAAGCTGTGTGGGAATGGCGAGATATCCAAAATCGACCGCGGGGATCCGGCCCGACAGCCGAACTCACAAAAAAGTGCGGTCCCGGTCAGACGCGGCGACTGACGGGGACCGCTGGGCGCTTGATCTGTGACGGGGGGCCCTGATCAGACGCGCCGGCAGCGTAGCCATGCTTTGTTACGCGGCCGTGACAGCATGATGTTGCACCAGGCCGGCGCGATCGAGGGCCCGGTTGCGTCCCGCGCCAGAACCATCAAAACAGCTTGCGGTCGAAACGTTGTAGGCTTTCTACAGCGACCCCAACTGGCATGGTCGCGCTGGGTCACGAAGCGAATGGACGTGTCCTCGGACATTTCGGCTTTCAACGAGGTGCGCGTGCGGGTGGTGTCACCTCATTGGACCAGGCGCCTCGGGATCAACGTCGTTCGGCGCCTTGGCTTGCTTCTATTCCGCGGCGCGGATTTGCTGCGACAGAACGGGATTGCGGCTCGCGCCGCGCAGCGACCGATAGTGATCGGCGAGCGCCGGGTCGTCGGTGTGACGGACCACATCGGTCTCCGGTATGTAGGCCAGCATACGCCCGCCCTCGGGCAGCGCCGTGCAGTGGAACCGCAGCACCTTGCCGTCCCTGAGTTTGATATCGATCGGGGTGGAATCGCCGGCACGCACCATCTCCATGCGGTCTGCGATGAAGGCTTTCAATTCCTCCTCGGGCAGCTCATAGGCGCCGGTGTCGCGCCCTTGATACAGCAGTGCGATCAAGGATGGCTTCGAACTGGCTTTCTCGTCGGCAAGCGCAAAATATTTGCGGAAGGCGCGGTTGATGAACTCGGCCCGGTTATCGGTATCGAGCAGCACGATGCCGATGTCGACCTGGTCGAGCGCGGCCGACAGCCGTTCGTCGGTCGCATGATGCTGGCGCTCCTGCGCGAAGGAATCCAGCAGTCTTTGCCGCAACAGTCCGGTGATGGAAGCGGTGGCGCCCGCAGCAATCGCCAGCAGGGACAGCCGGGCAAGGTCGATGGCGTCGTAGCCCGAGGTCTCGCGGTGGTCGAAAAACACGAGCGCCGAACACACGATGGCAATCGCCGCGGTAATCGCCCCCGAGCCGAGTCCGGAGAGCGAGCCGGCGAACGCGACGATGCAGATCAACAGCGGCGCCGGGTTGGGCACGGCGACCAGATAGCGGTCAATGAGGAAGGCGAACAGCACCGTAGCCGCCGCCAGGGCTGGGCCGGACATCGCACGCCACGCGAATTGCATTGCCTTTCCTCGCTGCCGCGACAATTCAGGCCACTCAACCTGGCCGATCGTTGTGGCCCTGGTAAACTTTCCGCGAGCCAGCTTAACGAGCAGCGGTCGGATCTGCGGCTTTCCCGCTCAGTTCGATTTAAAGCCCGGCCGGCTCCGAGGTTCCCGCCTTTTCGGACCGCACGCGTGCAACCGCACCTCCGCGGTTGCGCTCATGGCACCGACGGCACGGTTGGAGCTTTTACCGGGACGGCGGCCCAAGGGGCTTGTTCAGGGGCTTCTTCGCCGCGTGTTCCCGTCGCGATCAGGAACGAGGCCGCCAACAGGATGGCCAGTGCCAGCGTGACGGCAACCAGCAGGACGGGCGATTTCATCGCCGCCGGAAACGCCATGCCCGGCACCGCCCGTCGTCGTGAAATGGTGCGATTGGCCCTGCCAAAATGGCTTTCAATAACAGCTTTCAGGGATGGAACGGCATCGCCATGCTGACCTTGATCGAGATCACCGTCACGGCGCAGAGCGCAAACGCGCCAAGCGCGAGTGACGCTGCCACGGCATCGATCATGCGAGACGAAACAGCGGGTGCGCTGCGGCTGTTGAAGCCGTCGGCGCCGGGCGACCGTGTCATGGCCGGATATTCCTTACGCGAGGCGCGGGCGAATCACCCGCAATGCCAACCAAACTCGCAACGAGGCCCGGCAAGATTACGGCGGCGCACGAGGTGAAAAACGGCCAAATCGGGGCAGGATGCAACCTTTTACCCGCTATTGTGAACTCTTGCCCGCTTTCCCTACTGTTCACGCGCTGGCAGCGAGGCTCGCGCGGTCGTCGATTTCGTCCGGCCGCCAGTCCATCGGGACGAACCCTGGAACCTGTTCCACCCGCCTGAGCCAGGCGCGGATCGCCGGAAAGGTCGAGAGGTCGAAGTCGCAATGATCCGCGACATGGGTATAGCCGTAGAGCGCGATATCGGCGACCGTGAACTGGTCCGCTGCGAAATAGGGATGGCTCTCGAGGTGGTTTTCCATCACCTGCAAGGCGCCATAGCCGCGCTCCATCCAGTCCTCCAGCGCGTGCGTCTGCAGGTCGCGGCCGCCTTTCACCAACGCCAGCCAGAAATAGGCCGCGCCGATGTTCGGCTCCAGCGCATGTTGTTCGAAGAACATCCACTGCAGCGCCTCGGCGCGCTCGATGTGCGAGTCCGGCGACAGCGGCGTGTCGTCGGCGACAAACCAAAGGATCGCGTTGGACTCGGCGAGATAGCGCCCGTCGCCGACCTCCAGGAGCGGGACCTGACCGCTCGGATTCTTTTCGAGGAACTCCGGCGTGCGGCTCTCGCCGCGCAGGATATCGATCTCGATGGCATGATAGGGCATGTTCAATAGCGCCAGCGCAAGGCGGACCTTGTAGCTGTTGCCGGAGCGTTGCATGGAATAGAGCTTGTACATTCTGCCGTGTTCGACCGGTGGAGCGAGCGACGGGCTTGTCACCCCGCAACGCGGCCAAACAATGATGCGGATGGGCAAGCGCCGCAAGGCCCGGTTACCTTAAAAAGTTTAAAACCTCTACTGCAGTGCAACGACGCGAAAAATCTTTCCAGTACATCCGAACAATTCAGATCACGCTTGCGCTATCGGCGCGTCGGCGAATGTCGCAGCTTCGCGATCGTGCAGCGCGCGCCGCATGATGAACAGATGCAGGGCCAAAAGCACCATCAGTCCGAGCGGAATCCCAGTGATTCCCGCGACGGCGCGCGTCAGCAGCGGCGTGAGCCACGCCGCGGCCAACACGCTGATTTCATAGTCGCGGAAGCCGTATATGAAGCCGTGGCGCGCGACGAAGGCGATGGCGATGGCGAGCACGACGAGATCGTAGTCGAGCACATAGGGCGTCGCCAGCAGGCTTGCGGTTGCAAGGCCTGCGGCCTTCAATTCGAATGCGCTGTCGCTGCGCCACAGCCAGGCGACACTGGCTGCAAGCACGAGCCCGAGCGCGATCTGGATCGCATAGGCAGTTCGAATGTCGGCGCCCCAATTGCGCGCCGCCGAGAATGCCGATTGAATTTTCTCCCAGCCGGTGCCGCCCTGCTCGAGCACGACCGTTTGCGTGAATTGCATGGAATCGGCGAAGGCATGCCAGATGCCAGTGCCGAGTGCGACGAAGCTGACCGCAATCAGCACCGCAACAGTTGCGACTGCGGCAGCAATGCTGCTCCATCTTCCGCCGGCAACGAGTGCGATCGGAATCATGACGCCGAATTGCGGCTTGTAGGCGAGCAGTCCGATCAAGACGCCGGCGAGCCAGGGCCTGCGATCAATGAGCTGCAGCGCACAGCCGAGCAGCGCCGCGGTCAGGAAGCCGTTCTGGCCGTGGCCGATATTGACGAACACGGCGGGAAAGGCTGCAGCCGTCAACAGCGTCTCGGCGCGCGGCAGGATCGCGCGGATGACGGCGAGATAGGCCGCAAGACTGGCGATCAGCCAGAGCGTGAGCCCCCACGCGTAGGGCAGTGCGGCGACGACAACCGCCACCGCGAAGAAGAACGGCGGATAGTGCCAGCCGAAGAATGGGACCTCGCGTCCGCCGAACGTGGCCTTCTCCGCTTCGTGCTGCAGCGCGGGCTGATAGGCGTCGGCGGCACGGCCCTGCCAGGTCAATTCGCCTGCGGCATAGACGTTGGAGAAATCCGTCCCGATCGGCTTGCCGTTGCGGTCGATCAAGCCGTCGGAGATTGCAATCCAACCGATGATCGCAACCGCGCAGAGCACGAGCAGGATCAGGCTGTAGCCGCGCGCACGCGCGGGCGTCAGCCAGTCGCCGGATCGCAGAGCTTGCCATTTTGCTTGCCAGGGTCCTTGCCACATATGAGTCATTTTGCCGCGGAAATTTATGAATGTTGCGCCGACCGTAGCGGTGCCGCTTTAACGATCCCTAAAGTTTTGCCATCGCCGCCGAAGCTTCTTGCGGTGCTGCGGCACACGCCTTAGGGTGCGTCGTTCCCCCTTCAATAGAGTCATGACGCCTGAGGTCATGACGCCCGCAAGGAGCTGAAAATGCCGTTCCTGTCCGCTGCGCTCGATCGTGTGAAGCCGTCCGCGACCATCGCGGTCACGGATAAAGCACGCGAGCTCAAAGCCGCGGGCCGCAACGTCATCGGCCTTGGCGCAGGCGAGCCGGATTTCGACACGCCGGCCAATGTCAAGCTGGCGGCGATCCATGCGATCGAAGCCGGCAAGACCAAGTACACGGCGGTCGACGGCATCCCCGAATTGAAGCAGGCCGTCATCGCCAAGTTCCAGCGCGAGAACGGCCTCACCTACAAGCCGAGCCAGGTCATCATCGGCACTGGCGGCAAGCAGGTGCTCTACAACGCGCTGATGGCCACCATCAATCCGGGTGACGAGGTCATCATCCCCGCGCCTTATTGGGTGAGCTATCCGGAGATGGTGGCGCTCGCGGGCGGCGAGCCCGTCCCTGTGGTCTGCACCGCCGCGCACGGCTTCAAGCTGCAGCCGGATGATCTGGAAAAGGCGATCACAGCGAAGACCAAGTGGATCATTCTCAACTCGCCATCGAACCCGACCGGCGCTGCCTACACCAGGGCCGAGCTCAAGGCGCTCACCGATGTCCTGGTGAAGCATCCGCAGGTCTGGGTCATGACCGACGACATGTATGAGCATCTCGTCTATGACGACTTCGTATTCACGACGCCGGCGCAGATCGAGCCGAAACTCTACGACCGCACGCTGACGGTGAACGGCGTGTCCAAGGCCTATTGCATGACGGGCTGGCGCATCGGCTATGCCGGCGGTCCGGCCGAACTGATCAAGGCGATGGCGACCATCCAGTCGCAATCGACCTCAAATCCCTGCTCGATCGCGCAATGGGCTTCGGTCGAAGCCCTCAACGGTCCGCAGGATTTCATCCCCGTCAACAACAAGGCGTTCAAGGAGCGGCGCGATCTCGTGGTGTCGATGCTCAACCAGGCCAAAGGCATCGAATGTCCGCGGCCGCAGGGCGCATTCTATGTCTATCCGTCCTGCGCGGGCACCATCGGCAAGACCGCGCCGTCGGGCAAGACGATCGGCAATGACGAGGACTTTGTCACCGAGCTGCTGGAGACCGAAGGCGTCGCTGTCGTGCAGGGATCCGCGTTCGGTCTTGGGCCGGCGTTCCGGATTTCCTACGCGACCAAGAACTCCGACCTCGATGACGCCTGCAAGCGCATCCAGCGGTTTTGCGGCAATCTGCGGTAGTCTCGCCAAACCATCATGGTGACTTGGCGCGCACGCGCCGTCTCGGCGGAAGCTTCGCATCACCCGGAGGGAACCATGAGCCCACGCTGGCCAGTTTCCGGGCCTCTTCCTTCGAGACGCTTGCTGGCGCAAGCTCCTGAGGACGAGGGCTGAAGCAGTTGCGACGCAGTCGTACCAGAAGGTCGTCAAGCCACATCCTGCTTCAACCGCTTCTCGGCCCGGGAACCGCCTTGTTTCGAACATGGCGGTTACCTCCCTGTACTCCGCTGTTTTCAATTCGTCTCG
Organism: Bradyrhizobium sp.; assembly: GCF_049581145.1. Lineage (GTDB taxonomy): Bacteria > Pseudomonadota > Alphaproteobacteria > Rhizobiales > Xanthobacteraceae > Bradyrhizobium. The sequence goes on along the minus strand of NZ_JBAURI010000115.1, from coordinate 11,888 downwards.
CGGAGATAACAAAGATGCGACTTCCGTCCCTCCTGATCGCCACCGCCGCGCTGGTCGGCTCGTTCGCAAACGCCAACGCCACGCCGCCGGCTCCCTCCGGCATCCTGCACTGCGAGGGCGGGCAGAATGTCGGCTTTGTCGTCGGCTCGGTGGCGAGCCTCGAATGTGTGTTCCGCAGCGAAGGCCATCGTCCCGAAGCCTATCTTGCAACCGTCCGTCGCTTCGGACTCGATCTCGGCGTCACCCAGCAAACCCGGTTTACCTGGGAGGTCAATGCGCCGACGCCAGGACTTGTCAAACCAAGACTTGTCAAACATGGACGCGGCGAGCTGGCGGGGTCCTATGGCGGCATCGGGGCCAATGCGTCGGTCGGTGTCGGCGGCGGCGGCAACTTCCTGGTCGGGGGACCGGCGAACGCCTACGCGCTGCAGCCGATCAGCACGCAGGGACAGACCGGGGTGAACCTCGCGGCGGGGGTCGCCGACCTCGAGCTCCAGCCGGTTCATCTCGTTCATGCCGATCGCCGTCTGCACCATCGCCCGCCCGGCAATCGCGGTTAAGCAAACAGGCAACAAACAAACAGAAGCCTGCGCGAGCTGGCCTATTTTCTTTGGCGCGATCAGGGATGTTGTGGCATAGAAAGCGCGCGTTGAGCGCGTTTTTTACCCGCATCACACCTCTTGCGCCGGAGTTTTCTTCATGCGTCGCATTGTCACCAAAGCCTTGATTGCCGCCGGCCTGTCTGCCCTCTTTGTCACGGCCGTCTTCATCCCAGGCCTCTTTGTCACCCGCGCCGATGCGCAGGACCGCGTGCAGGTCGGAGTCCTCGAGTGCCGTGGCGGCGCCAGCATCGGCTTCGTTGTCGGGTCCGTCACCAATCTCGGCTGCGTATTGCGCGTCGAGGGCCTGCCGGAGGACCGCTATATCGCGACCATCCGCAAGGTCGGCGTCGATCTCGGCATCACCCAGGAAACGGCGCTGGCCTGGGCCGTCTATGCGCCGGTGGCGCGGCTTGGCCAGGGCGATCTCTCCGGCACCTATGCCGGCGCGCAGGGCAGCGCCTCGGTCGGCGTCGGCGTTGGCGGCAACATGCTGGTCGGCGGCTCGAACAATTCGATCGCGCTGCAGCCGCTCAGCCTGCAGGGCCAGGTCGGCATCAACGTCGCCGCGGGCCTCGAAAGCCTGGAACTGCGGCCGGGACGTTAACGGTTTCGCGAACGCCTTTCACTTCTCTTCAAGTACGGCCTCCTTCCGTAGAACAACGGAGAGGATGTAGAACGCCAACGATTTGCAATGCGCCGCCGCGACGTTTTCCCGCTTGCCAAATCCGGGCGGCAGGCAGAGCATCTTGCTTTGCCGACCCAATCAAGGGCCGAGCTCCAACTTAAGGAGGCGGCGAATGGGACAAGACGTCAGAAGTCCCCGCGGTCCACGGTGCATCGCACTGGTGGGCCCTTTCCAAAGCGGTAAAACCACCCTTCTCGAAGCAATATTGGCGCGCACCGGCATCATTCCGCGCACCGGCAGCGTCGATGCCGGCACCTCGGTGGGCGATGCCAGCGCGGAAGCGCGTCATCACAAGATGAGCGTCGCGCTGACCGCCGCGACGACGAGCTTCATGGGCGACAGCTACAGTTTCCTGGACTGTCCGGGTTCGGTGGAGTTCGCGCAGGACATGCGCGCAGCGCTACCGGCGGTCGACGCCGCGGTGGTGGTCTGCGAGGCCGATGAGAAAAAGCTGCCGCAGCTGCAGCTCATCCTGCGCGAATTGGAAGACCTCAAGATCCCGCGCTTTCTGTTCCTCAACAAGATCGATCGCGCCAGCCAGCGCATCCGCGAGACGCTCGCGGTCCTGCAGCCGGCGTCGCGCGTCCCGCTGGTGCTGCGGCAGATCCCGATCTGGCACGGCGACCTGATCGAAGGCTTCGTCGATCTCGCGCTGGAGCGCGCCTTCGTCTACCGCGAGCACAAGGCCTCCGAAGTGATCGGGCTCGAAGGCGGCGATCTCGACCGCGAGAAGGAGGCGCGCTTCTCGATGCTGGAGAAGCTCGCCGACCATGACGACGCGCTGATGGAGCAATTGCTCGAGGATATCCAGCCGCCGCGCGACGCGGTGTTCGACGATCTGGCGCGCGAATTGCGGGAAGGTCTGATCTGCCCGGTGCTGCTCGGTTCGGCCCTGCGCGAAAACGGCGTGCTGCGCCTTTTGAAGGCACTGCGGCACGAAGCACCCGGCGTGGCCGAGACTGCAAGGCGGCTCGGCGTGCCCGCATCGAAGGAGGCGCTGGGTTATGTGTTCAAGACCGTGCATTTGCAGCACGGCGGCAAACTGTCGTTGACCCGCCTGTTCGCCGGCCATCTCGACGACGCCGCAACGGTGCAAGCCTCCTGCGGCGAGAGCGGCAAGGTTTCAGGCATTCTTGCGGTAAGCGGTAGCCACGATTCCAAGCGCAACGCAGCGGAGGCCGGTGATACCATCGCGCTCGGCAAGCTCGACGCCGTCAAGACCGGTGACACGCTTTCCGGCGGCAAGACCACACCGGCCGCACTCGCCAAAATCGACCCGATGCCGGCGGTGCTGTCGATGTCGATCGCGGCCGTCGATCGCAAGGACGACGTCAAGCTCGGACAGGCGCTGTTGCGGCTCAACGAGGAAGATCCGTCGCTGACCATGGTGCAGAATCCCCGCACCCACGACACCGTGTTGTGGGGCCAGGGAGAAATGCATCTGCGGGTGGCGCTGGAGCGGCTGCGCGAGCGCTTCGGCGTCAATGTCAAATCTCATCCGCCGGTGATCGGATATCAGGAAACCATCCGCAAATCGATCATCCAGCGTGGCCGGCACAAGAAGCAGTCCGGCGGCCATGGCCAGTTCGGCGACGTGGTGCTGGAGATCCGGCCGTTGCCGCGCGGCGAGGGATTCAAATTCTTGGAAAAGGTCGTCGGTGGTGCGGTGCCACGCAACTATATCGGCGCGGTGGAGGAGGGCGTGGTCGATGGCCTGTTGCGCGGCCCGCTCGGCTTTCCCGTGATCGATCTGCAGGTGACGCTGACCGACGGCTCCTATCACAGCGTGGATTCCTCAGATCTCGCGTTCCGGACCGCGGCGCGGATCGGCGTCAGCGAAGGACTGCCGCAGTGCCAGCCGGTTCTGCTGGAGCCGATCCACACCGTCGAGATCGTCTGTCCGACCGATGCCACCGCCAAGATCAACGCCATTCTGTCGGCGCGGCGCGGCCAGATCCTGGGCTTCGATACCCGCGAGGGCTGGCCGGGCTGGGATTGCGTCCGCGCCATGATGCCGGAGGCCGAGATCGGCGAATTGATCGTGGAGCTGCGCTCGGCCACCGCCGGCGCCGGCAGCTTTACCCGGCAGTTCGACCACATGGCCGAGGTCACCGGCCGCGCCGCCGACCAGATCATCGCCGCGCATCGCGACGCGGCGTGACTTTCGCCTGTCGTTCCGGGGACGACGCGTCGGCGTCGCACCCCGGGGCTCGAGCTGCGGTTTCCCCGTCGCCAATGCGCGGCCAGCTCATCCATGCAGCGAAGACGTCGACGACAGGAGCAACGCCCGAGGGTGCCCAACGTGGCCAGCTGATATGTCACGCGTTTAATTTGATGCTTGAAGCTGCTATTCATGCAGGTTAGCTGTGGCCGGTCACGTTGGAGAGAACCGAGTCCATGATTACCGCCAATCAGCTCAGGGCCGCCCGGGCGCTGCTGGACATCGATCAGCGGGAACTGGCTGAGCTGGCAGAGCTGTCCGTGCCGACCATCCAGCGCATGGAAGCCAGTGACGGCGTCATCCGCGGCAATGTGGATTCGCTCATGAAGCTCGTTTCCGCGCTCGACCATGCCGGGATCGAATTGATCAATCCGGGAGTGACGAGCACGACCGGAGGCCGCGGCGTGCGGCTGCGCGAGCATGCCGCGAAGCCGAAGGCGGCGCGGCCGTCGTCCTCGCGGACTCTGGAGCGGATCCGGTGAGCCGCTGCAAGCGCGCGAACGTCATCAGGACGTAACGGCGGTATCGGCGCTCTCGAGCAGCGCAAGCAGTCCCTTCAGCATCGCCATCGGTGTCGGCGGACATCCCGGGATATGGAGATCGACCGGGATCACCTCGGCGACGCCGCCGACCACCGCGTAGCTGCCGGCGAAGCAGCCGCCGTCCCGTCCGCAATCGCCGACCGCGACCACCCATTTCGGATCGGGAGTGGCGTGATAGGTGCGCTCCAGCGCCTCGCGCATGTTCTTGGTCACCGGACCGGTCACGACCAGGACATCGGCATGGCGCGGCGAGGCGACGAAGCGCAGCCCGAAGCGTTCGGCGTCGTAATAGGCATTGTTGAGGGCGTGAATCTCGAGCTCGCAGCCATTGCAGGAACCGGCGTCGACCTCGCGGATCGACAGGCTGCGGCCGAGCCGCTGCCGCGCGGCGCGGCCGACAACGGCCGCAAGTTCGGCCAACGCTGTATCGTCCGACGCCGGCGCCGGTTCGGTCAGTGGCGGGAGGAACAGGCTTTGAAACAGCAGTTTGCGCATGTCCGTGCCCTTCAGAGATCGTGACCGGAATAGGAGCAGTTGAACGACTTGTTGCAGAGTGGAAAGTCGGCGACGATATTGTTCTCGATCACCGCCTCCAGCAGCGGCCATTGCAGCCATGATGGGTCACGCAGGTGGCAGCGGTCGACCCGGCCATCCAACAGGCGCAGCCAGACCAGCACGTCGCCGCGAAATCCCTCGACGATGGCCATGCCTTCCCGCGGCTCCCGCCGGTGTCCCGCAGGCGTGCTCAACGAGCCCGGGGGAAGCTGCGCCAGGATCTGGTCGATCAGCGAGAGACTTTGCTCGGCCTCGCGGACGCGGATCCAGACCCGCGCATTGACGTCGCCCTCGCTCAGCACCGGCACCTCGAAACGCAGCGCGTCATAGGGCGGATAGCCGGGCGTCTTGCGCGCATCGAAGGATCGGCCGGACGCGCGGCCGATGTAACCCCCGGCGGCATATTGCCTGGCCAGCGCGGGCTTCAGCACGCCGGTATTGACGGTGCGATCCTGCAGCGAAGCGGTGTTGTCGTAGAGCTTGACGAGGGCTGGGAAACGTTGGCGAATGTTGTGGAGCATCGCCACGATGGCGGCCTGTCCGGTCTCGTCCAGATCACAGGTGACGCCGCCGGGCACGATGATGTCCCGCATCAGGCGATGGCCGAATGCGATCGCCGCCGCGCGCAGCACGCTCTCGCGCAGCACGCTGCAATGCGCATGCAGCAGCGCGAACGAGGCGTCGTTGCAGATCGCCCCGATGTCGCCGAGATGGTTGGCCAGCCGCTCGAGCTCGGCGAGCAGGGCGCGCAGCCAGACCGCGCGCTCCGGCACCGCAAGCTCGAGCGCGGCCTCAGCAGCTCGGGAAAACGCGTAAGCGTACGCGACGGTGCTGTCGCCCGACACGCGTCCGGCCAGTTGCACGGCGCGCTCGAGACTGGCCTCTCGCATCAGCCCCTCGATGCCCTTGTGGGTATAGCCGAGCCGCTGCTCCAGCCGCACGACCGTCTCCCCGCTTGCGGTGAAGCGGAAATGTCCGGGCTCGATGATTCCCGCATGCACCGGTCCGACCGCGATCTGGTGCAGGCCATCGCCTTGCGCGGTCAGGAAGGGATAGGCAGACGCCTCCTCCGGCACGTCGATGCGTCCCGCCAGCGGAAAGCAGACGCCCCAGCGATCGTGATCGAGCCAGGGGCGGTTGTCGGGTGCGCCGTCCGCCGACAATCCAAACAGATCGGCGATCGTGCGCTCCAACCGGATCGCCGGCGGATGACGCGCACCGACGGAGGGATAGAGACGGTCGGGACACTCCAGGCTGATGACGGCGATGTCGGCGGTGGCTTCGTCGGCGATCGCCAAGTGCACCGTCGCGGCTTCTCCCCACAACCCGAGCAGACTCAAATGCCCGCGCGCGAGCTCGCCGATCGCGACCTTCCAGGTGGCGGCATCGACCACGCTTCGCGGCCACGGCCGATGCCGTTCTATCCTGAGGCCCTGGGGCCCGAGATCGATCAGCGAAGGCATTCTGTGCAGTTCTCCACTTTAGCCGAGCAGGCCGGCGACATGCTGGAACCAGACGACAAGCGGCGCGGGAAGATAGATTCCAGCGACCAGCACCAGAGACAGATGTGCAAACATCGGCACATAGGATGCTTCGGCCGAGGCCGTGCTGCCGCGCGGCGCGCCGAACGCGATGCTGGTCAGGCGCAAGGTCAGCGCGCCGAATGCCAGCAGCAGCCCGAACACCAGCACGACCGCGAGCAGAGGCTGCCGCGCGAAGGTCGAGCTCACGACCAGAAACTCGGTCATGAAAATGCCGAGCGGCGGCAATCCGGCGATCGCGATGACGCCCATCACGAGGCCCCACCCCAGCGCCGGATGCGTCACCGTCAGCCCGCGGATCCTGGCGATCCGCTGCGTGCCCTTGATCTGCGAGATATGGCCGACGGCATAGAAGATCGCCGATTTCGTCAGACTGTGCATCACCATGTGCAACAGCCCGGCGAAATTGGCGAGCGGTCCGCCCATTCCGAACGCGAACACGATGATGCCCATGTGTTCGATCGAGGAATAGGCGAACAGGCGCTTGATGTCGCGCCTGCGGTAGAGCATGAACGCGGCGAACACGACCGAGATCAGGCCCATCCCCACCATCAGCGGCCCGGGCGCGATCGCCATCGGGTTGGCGGCGAGCAGGATCTTGAAGCGCAACAGCGCGTAGAGCGCGACGTTCAGGAGCAGCCCCGACAGCACGGCCGAGATCGGCGTCGGACCTTCGGCATGCGCATCCGGCAGCCAGGCGTGCAGCGGCGCCAGCCCGACCTTGGTGCCGTAACCGAGCAAGAGGAAGATGAAGGCGACGTTGAGCAGCGCGGGATCGAAGTTCGCGGCATGCTGGATCAGGATGGTCCAGACCATGGCGTCCTGGCCTTCGCCGACGACCGGACGCGCCGCCATGTAGACCAGGATGGTGCCGAACAGCGCCAGCGCGATGCCGACGCTGCCGAGGATGAAATATTTCCATGCCGCTTCCAGCGCGGCATGGGTGCGGTAGATGCCGACCATCAGCACGGTGGTCAGCGTCGCGATCTCGACTGCCACCCACATCAGGCCGATATTGTTCGACACGAATGCGAGGTTCATGCCGAACATCATGGTCTGGTACATCGCGTGGTAGAAGCGCAAATAGACCGGCGTCAGGCGGCCGCTATCGAGCTCGTGGGCGATGTAACTGGCGCTGAAAATGCTGGTGGTGAAGCCGACGAAGGTGTTGAGCACGATGAAGACGATGTTCAGGTCGTCGACCAGCACATAGGTTCCGGGCTGCGGACGGTCGATCACCAACAGCGATAGCGCGGCCAGAAATGTCGCAAGACTGGCGACGACGTTCAGCCGCGCCGTGAGCCGATAGCCGGGCAGCGCGGCCAGCAATGCGGCCGAGCCGATCGGAATCAGGAGAACCGCCGCGAGAGCGTCGAATGAAGCGACGCTCATCGCTGCTCGCCCCGGAAATCGTCCAGCGCGGAGACGTCGACGGAATCGAAGCGCTCGCGGATTCGAAACAGGAATATGCCGATCACGATGAAGGCGATCAGGATCGAGAAGGCGACGCTGATCTCGACCACCAGCGGCATGCCCTTGGCCCCGGTCGCCGCCAGCACCAGTCCGTTCTCGAGCGACATGAAGCCCACGACCTGGCTGACGGCGTTGCGGCGCGTCACCATGACCAGAAGCCCGAGCAGCACGACGGAGAGCGCGAAGGCGAGATCCTCGCGTGCCAGCGGATCGGCTTCGGCGGTGACCCGCAGCATCAGCACCATCGAGAGCGCGACCAGCGCCATTCCGGCCAGCATGGTCGGGCCGATGCCCACTGCCGATTCGATGTCGCGATGGATGCCGAGCTGCCTGACGATGCGGTGCAGCGCCACGGGAATGACGATCGCCTTGAAGACAAGCGCGATCGCCGCCGTGATGTAGAGATGCGGCGCGTCCTGCACATAGGCCTGCCAGGCGACGGACAGAGCGAGCACCAGCGCATGCAGCGCAAAGACGTTGAGCAGCGAATAGAGCCGGTCCTGGTACAGCATCATGAAGCTGATCAGGACCAGGCCGCCTGCGAGCGTATGCGAGATGTCGAAGGAGAGGCTGTGCAGCTGCATCAGAAGCTCCTCGAGACGAATAGCAGGAGGGTGCCGAGCAGCCCCAGCATCAGCGCCGCGCCCAGGAATTGCGGAACGCGAAACACCCGCATCTTCGCGGTAGCGGTCTCGAACAATGCGAGGACGAATCCCGCGGCCGCGAGTTTCAGCAGATAGGCGACGGCGCCGACGGCATAGGCCATCGCTCCCGTGCCGAACACGGCGATCCTCCACGGCAGGAACACGCAGGCGATCAGTGAGACGTAGAGCAGGAGCTTGAGAAACGCGCCGAATTCGATCATCGCGAGGTGGCGTCCCGAATATTCCAGCACCATCGCTTCATGCACCATGGTGAGTTCGAGATGGGTCGCCGGATTGTCGACCGGGATGCGCCCGTTCTCCGCGAGCGCCACCATGAAGAGCGCGACCAGCGCCATGCCGAGCGAAACGCGCAATCCGACATAGGATGAGGCCAGCAGATTGGCCACCGTGGAAAGCTGGGTCGAACCTGCGACCAGCGCCATGCAAAACACGATGAGCAGCATCGCCGGCTCCGCGACGGTTGCGATCATGACTTCGCGGCTGGCGCCGATGCCGCCGAAGGCGGTGCCGACATCCATCCCGGCCAACGCCAGAAAGAAGCGCGCGCTTCCGAGCAGCGCGACGATGGCGATCAGGTCCGCGGTCCAGTTGAACAAGAGCCCGGTCGCGAACGTCGGCACCAGCGCCGCGGCCACCCAGATCGCGGCAAACGTCACGTAGGGCGTGATGCGGAACAGCCATGAGGCGTTGTCGGCCAGCACCACCTCCTTGCGCAACAGCCGCAAGAGATCGCGATAGGGCTGGAGCATCGAAGCGCCCTGGCGGCGGACCAGCCGCGCCTTGATCTTGCGCACATAGCCGGTCAAGAGCGGGGCGAGCAGCAGCACCAGCAGCATCTGTACGCCCTGCACCAGGAGGTCCGAGATCACGACCATATCGCGAGCACCAGCAGCAGCATGACGAGGGTTGCGAAGACCAGGCTGAGATAGCGGCGGATGGTCAGGAACTGCAGGCGATTGAGCCGCTCCGACGACAGCGCGACCGCAGCCGCGATCGGCTGATACATGACTTCCCAGATCCGGTCATGCAATTCGATGCGAAGCCGCGCCGGCCTGGTATCTCCGGGAGGCGGCATCTCGACATGATCGCGGGCGTCGAAGGCGAAGGCGCCGAACACGCGGCGGATCGGTTGCGCGAAGCTGACACTGGAATACTGCGCCGCAGGCGTCGGATCGGCAAAGCCGCAGCCCCAGGCCGGACCGCGCCGCAACGCCCGTGAGGCGAAGCGGTGGATGACGTAGACGGCAAGCGAAGCGGCGACCGTGATGAAGACCATCACCAGCAAGCCGTTATAGGAGCTCTTGCTGTCGGCGATCGGCGCGATCGAGAGCCAGGCTTCGTCGGCCTGGATCGGCATCCGGCCGGACAGGATTTCAAGCGAGACCGGCGACAGCGCGTCAATCACCAGTCCCGGCAGGATGCCGGCCAACAGACACAGCGCGGCGAGCACGAACATCGCCGCCTGCGAATAGCGGTCGACTTCGCCGGCTTTTTCGGCGGCCGGGCTGCGCGGACGTCCGAGGAAGGGAATGCCGAAGAACTTGACGAAGCACGCGGCCGCCAGCGCCGCGGCGAGCGCAAGCATCGCGCCGACCGCGGGCACCATGATCTTCAACGCCCATTGCGGCAGTTCCGGGCTTTGCAGCACGGCCTGGAACATCAGCCACTCGGATACGAAGCCGTTGAACGGCGGAAGCGCGGAGATCGCGACGCATCCAGCGAGAACGGCTGCGCTCGTGAACGGCATGCGGTGAATGAGGCCGCCCAGCTTGTCCATGTCGCGCTCGCCCGTCGCCGTCAGGACGGCGCCGGCGCCAAAGAACAGCAGGCTCTTGAAGAAGGAGTGGTTCAGCACATGGAGCAGGGCGGCCGTGAAGGCGAGCGCGGCGGCGAGCTTCATGCCGTTGGCCTGGAAGGCCAGCGCCAGGCCGAGGCCGACAAAGACGATGCCGATGTTTTCGATCGTCGAGTAGGCGAGCAGACGTTTGAGATCCTTCTCCATCATGGCATACAGGATCCCCATCACGGCGGTGACGCTGCCGAGGAAGAGGACGACGGCACTCGCCGGCCAGGTCGGCGGTCCAAGCAGATCGAACACCACGCGGATGAATCCGTAGACCGCGACCTTGGTCATCACGCCGCTCATCAGCGCCGACACGTGGCTCGGCGCGGCCGGATGCGCGAGCGGCAGCCAGACGTGCAGCGGCACCAGTCCGGCCTTGGAGCCGGCGCCGAGCAACATCAACAGCAATACCAAAGCCGCGGCGTGGGTCGTGTGCGCCGACCCGCGAATGGCGGCAAATCCATAATCCCCCGCAGGTCCCGCCAACAGGCCGAAGGCCAGCAGCAACGCCAGCGTGCCGAAGCTTGCCATCACCAGATAGATATAGCCCGCCTTGGCGTTGCCGGTTTCGCGGTGGTGCGCCATGACCAGCGCCCAGGACGCAAGCGACATGAATTCCCAGCACAGCAGAAAGGAAAATGCATCGTCCGCGAGGACCACGAGATTCATTCCGGCCAGAAACGCCGGGAAGAACGGCAGCACGCGGTGCGGCGCTGACTCGTGGTGGCCGTAGCCGAGGCCGTAGAGGCTTGCGGTGGCGCCGCCCAGATTGACGACGACGAGAAAGAACGACGCCAGCGCGTCGAGGCGGAAATGGGCACCGAGCCACGGCAACCCGATCGGCAGCGTCAGATCGGCGGCGCTTGCCGTCGCGCCAAGCAGCCAGCGGAGGGAGGCGATCAGGGCAAGCGCCGAGACCGCCAGCGTCATGCCGTAGATGACGGCCGTGGCACCTTTTGAGCGGCTCAGAACGATCGCCAGAACCGCCGAGCCGAGCAGCCCGGCAACGCATGCCATTTGCAAGATGATGGCCGACATTATCTGCGCACCCTTGGTCTGCCTGACCCGCTGTTGTCCGATCGAGGGTCCCGACGGGTCTTGGCCGAACCGGCAGCTTTCATTCGCACAACTTTCAGCCGTACGCCGCGCCCCAGCGAATGGCTGACGGCGCCATCGTCGATCAGCTCGATCCCCGCCGCTTCCAACGCGCTGATCAGCTTGACCAGCGAATCGACGTTGCCGCGGACCATGGTTTCGCTCGCCTCCATGCGCTGAATGGTCGGCAGGGAAAGTCCCGACAATTTCGCGAGCCGGCGCTGATCGATGCCGAGCAGCGCCCGGGCAGCCCGCGATTGAGCTGCTGTGATCATTGACCTGCCTTTGCCGAAGGGATCCCGACGCCAACCGATATCTGATGTCATCTATACGCTACAATTAATGATATTGAAGTGTCAATAAATGATGTTTCAGATATCTAATCTGAGGGATGAGTAACTGGCCTAGCCTGCTCCGTTTTTGGGGTTTCAGGACTTCCCAATCCCTGCGATTTCTTCGACACTGCACCTGCAATTCGGTGAGTGCCTTGATCAAGATCAGCAATGGACGAGATCGGCCTGTCGCGGAAAATGAAGCGGTTGACCGCGTGGTTGGACGCGAGGAGCGGGCCGGATGACGTTCGTGCGCAACCAATTCCACGGTGCCCCGCTCGGCGACGCCCATGTGACCATGCTTTGCCTTCTGGTCGCGCATGATCCTCTGGCG
>NZ_JBAURI010000114.1:0-11257 GCF_049581145.1 Bradyrhizobium sp. | reverse complement strand
GTCGAGAGGATGTCGAGGCTGCCGCCGATCAGCGCCTGGAACAGCTCGAGGCCGGTGTTGAACTGGCGCAATTCCAGCTCGAGCCCCTGCCTTGCGAACGAACCTCGGTCCATTCCGGTCCAGATCTGGCCGTCGACCGCCACCGTGTGCAGATAGCCGACGCGAACCTTGGTCGTGGCCTGCGCCAGCGCGGGGGCCGCCAAACCACCCAGCGCGACACCCATCGTTGTCGTGAGAAATTGCCGTCGATACATGTACTCTCCCTTCGCCGCCAGCCCTACGCGACGGCTCTCTCCTGCCAAACCAGCAGCCTCGCGCTGATCTGGCGCAAGACCGTATCCATCAGCAGCGCGACGCAGCCGATGCAGATGATGCCGACATAGATGACATCGAGCAGAAAATACGTCGCGGCGTTCTGGATCAGGGCGCCCAGTCCGCGCTGGGCCGCGATCAGCTCTGAGGCAACCAGCGTCGCCCAGGAGACCCCGAGGGCGACACGCAGCGCGGTGAGGATATGCGGCAACGTCAGGGGAATGATGACCTTGCGGAAGATCTCCAGCTCGCTGGCGCCGAGCGTCTGCGCGACGCGGATATAGAGCGGCGTGATCTGCGAAACGCCTTCATACATCACGATCACGCCCGAGAAGAATGCAGCGTAGAACAGGATGACGATCTTGGCCAATTCATCGACGCCGAAATAGACGATCACCAGCGGGATCAGCGCGATCGGAGGCAGGGCCCGAAAGAAATTGATCATGGGGTCGGCCAAGATGCGCGCCGGCCGATACCAGCCGAGCGCGAAGCCGACGGGAACGGCGGCGGTGATCCCCATGGTGACGCCAAGCAGGACCCGGCGGCTCGAAAGATAGATGTCGTACAACAGGCCTTCATGCAGCAGCAGGTCGACGAACCTGGCTGCGACTTGATGCGGGGCCGGGATTAAGGAAATGTTGACGTATCCGCTGAGGCGAACAGCGTACCAGAGCACGACGACGACGATCCAGGGCGCGAGGCTGAGGGACACTTGCCTTGCGACGTGCCGACGCTGCTTCATCCTGGCCTGTCCCCATTGCGCGGGTTGGTCCCTGACCAACATCGCCGTGGAAATGGAATGACGGCTCGTCGTCATTATGTCAAAGGTTCTGTCCGCCGCGTGCAGCCCTCATATTCGCTGCAATCAACGCTGATAGCGAGAGCGAAAGCGTCGGTGTTTGCGTCCGATGGTTGTGTTGTCTACAGGCAGCAATGCGGTATTTCGATGCCGCGCGCTGCGAAAGCGTTGAATCGAGCGGGAATGGCTCCTCGGGGTTACGACTACATCATTATCGGCGCAGGTTCGGCCGGTTGCATCATCGCAAACCGCCTGTCTGCGGATCCGTCCTGTCGGGTCTTGCTGCTGGAGGCGGGCGGATCCGACCGCAATTTCTGGCTGAAACTCCCGGTTGGGTACTATCAGACCATTTACAACCAGCGGTATTCCAGGCTGTTCGCGACCGAGCCGAACGAGACCATTGGCGGCCGCTCCATCGTGTGGCCGCGCGGCCGCGTGCTCGGCGGCTCGTCCTCCATCAACGGACTGATTTTCATTCGGGGCCAGCATGAGGATTTCGACGACTGGGAGAGCCTCGGCGCTGCGGGCTGGAGTTATCGCGACGTGCTGCCGTATTTTCGACGCTACGAACGCTACCGGGGCGGCGACAGCCAGTATCACGGTGGTTTCGGAGAGTTCGAGGTGTCGGAGCTTCGCAACGACAATCCGGCTTCGGCGGCCTGGGTCGAGGCCGGGGTCGAGTTTGGATTGCCGCGGAATACCGATTTTAACGGCGCGACGACGTTCGGCGTCGGCAGCTACCAGCTCGGCATCGGGCGGCGCTGGCGTTCGAGTTCCGCGCAGGCTTTCCTCCACCCGGTCGCGCGGCGCAGCAATCTGACCGTCGTCACCGGCGCCCAGGCCAACCGCGTACTGTTTTCGGACCGCGTCGCGACCGGTGTGGAATGGATCAAGGACGGCCAACGCTGCAGCGCTTCTGCCGATCGCGAGGTCGTCCTCTCCGCTGGCGCGCTGCAATCGCCGCAATTACTGCAACTTTCCGGCGTCGGGCCGGCCGATCTGTTGCGCGAGCTCGGAATCCCGGTGGTCGCGGATGCCCCTGATGTCGGCGGCAATCTTCAGGATCACTATCAGGCGCGCATCATCGTCCGGCTCAAGCGACCGATCTCGCTCAACGACCAGGTGCGCAATCCGTTCGAGCTTGCGAAGATGGGCCTACAGTGGGCGCTGGCCGGCCGCGGTCCCCTGACCGTCGGGGCCGGGCAGGTCGGCGGCGCCGCACGCACCGAATACGCCACAGGCGGGCGGCCCGATGTGCAGTTCAATGTCATGCCGCTGTCGGTCGACAAGCCCGGCGAGCCGCTGCATCGCTATTCCGGATTCACGGCCTCGGTATGGCAGTGCCATGCGAAATCGCGTGGGCGGCTCGCCATCCGCTCGACGGATCCGTTCGAGCAGCCGCGCATCGAGCCGAACTATTTCGCGGAGGAGATCGACCGCAAGACCATCGTCGGAGGGATGAAGATACTGCGTGACATCTTCCGCCAGAAGTCGTTTCGCGATCTCTGGGACATCGAGATGGCGCCGGGCGAGGCCGCAAGCGGTCCGATCGAATTGTGGGATTTTGCCTGCCGGACCGGCGGAACGGTGTTTCACTGCGTTGGCACCTGCCGCATGGGTAGTGACGACCGATCGGTACTCGATCCGCAGTTGCGCGTTCGCGGCGTCGACCGTCTGCGCGTCGTCGACGCCTCGGTGATGCCGACGATCACGTCCGCCAATACCAATGCAACGAGCCTGATGATCGGGGAGAAGGGCGCAGCCCTGATCCTGAATTCTTGAGATCGACCCAATGCAAGCGCAACCACAGCATTGTTGCATCAACCGCGCCGCGCGGCCGTTATCAACGCTGGTAGCTTGCGAGAGCGTCAAGCTGGTGCTGGGCCTCGGGCGAACCCCATTCCCGCGCTCTTTGGTACCAGTTGCGCGCCTGGGCCAGATCAGGTCCGCTCTCGGACGCGCTCAGTTGTCTTGATGTGATCGGATCGAAGGTCTTGGCCAGGAACAGCGCGGCGCGCGCATCGTGAGCGTCGGCGGCGCGCATCAGCAGCGTACGGGCCGCCTTGACGTCACCCGTTGCCAGCAGTTCCTCTGCCCGCCGGACCAGACCCGCGATCTCATTGGGCGAGAGTTGACGGGGCGTCTCCGCCGGAGGCTGCGCCGGCGCAGCATCAACTGCGGCGGATGGCGGCGACAGGATCGGGGCCGAGGGCAGTGTCGGCGGCAGTGGATTCGGTCCGGGCACGGCTGATGCCATCGCCGTGCTTGACACCGCCGGAGCGGCGGCAACCGGCAGTGCCCTCCAGGCCAACTGCAGAAAGCTGGTGACCAGCGCAGTTCCGTCGGAATTGTGCAACTCGGCGGATAGGTTCATCTCGCCAACGAAGCCGGTTGGCGGAATGACCTTCGCCTCCGAAATCTGCTCGGCCGGGATGCGCCACTCGTTGAGACTCAGCGGTGTGCCGGCGGTCAGGCTGGCTTCGGCCGGCATTCCCCTGACCGTGACGGTCGCACCCGGATCCGCAGCATCGACGCTGACGCCGAGCTCCAGCGGCTCGTTGACGAGTCCGCTGTGGTTGCGCACGACGAGCGTCGATGCGCGGCGATGCGGTGCGGGCGATGTGATCATCTCCCGCGGTCGCAGCAGCGACGCGAGGCCAAGCCGGTCGTCGGACGAAAACACTTCCACATACAGCAGCGCAACCAGCGCAGCGCTGGCGATCGCACCGGCAAGTTTGCCGACAAGGTGGAGGGACGAGCGCCGCTGCAGGGCCGTCGGCGTTCCGGCGAACTCGGTCTCACGCTGTTCGCGCAGCATCTTCGCAATGGCCTGGGCGAAAGCGTCCGACTGAGTATCTGCCCGCAAACTCGAAAATGGATCATCGAGCCTTCGTTGCGCGGGCAAGGAAGGCCGCTCATTCTCGGGGGAGGCCAAGGTATTGTCGCGTTCGCGCGCCCTGGGCGGCGCGTAATAGGAAGGATCGTTGGGATCGAGATTCTTCTTCGACTCACTCACGCGAAATCCCCACTCTACTCAGCTCGGCCCGCGCGAGCAGCGAAGCCGTATGCGTTGAGGACACCAAGGTTTCATCAGGAGCAGGCCGAGTAGCCGCCGCACGACAATCGAACTTCGGTCGCGGAGCTTGATGCCGCCGCCTTTCGGACGTCAAAAGCGGCCCTGATTGCGTTACGAGATCCAGGCCGACTTGCTGGCGCCGCCTCCATCAGAGTGTCCCCATCTGATTCCGCCCATGGACCGGCAGCCTAGCCGCGCCCGTCGCAGTAGTAAACTATTTCCACATTTAGTCCAAAGTGTGGGGCCTTTGACATATGCGATTCGAAACCGCTGCGTTGTTGAGACGAGTAAAGGTAGCAATATACATCTTTCGCGAGCGCAGCTCGGGCCTGCTCTCGGCTCGCTTACGACAGAAGCGCTGGCCTTCTTTATCTGCTCTCTACTCTGAAGAAGAAGTCGGCCGGCTTTGTGCCTGCTGAGCCTGATATTCGCTCATCACCAACTCGCGGATCGTCTTGCGCATCTCGCCGAACTCCGGCAGTTCCTGGAGAGCTTCTTGGCGCGGGTAGGGGAAGTTGACCTCGATGATCTGCTTGATGCGCGCGGGGCGCGCCGTCACGACGACAATGCGCGACGACAGGTAGATCGCCTCATCGACCGAATGGGTGATCAGCATCACCGTCTTGCCTTCCCTCGCCAGCACCCGCAGCAGAAGAGTCTGCATATTCGATCGGGTCTGGGCGTCCAGTGCCCCGAACGGCTCGTCCATCAGCAGGAACTTGGGTTTGACGGCATAGGCACGTGCGATGGCAAGCCGCTGACGCATGCCTCCTGACAGATGCTTCGGATAACTATTTGCAAAGTCCGTAAGCCCCATCAGGCCGAGATAATGGTCGCAGATCTCGTCGCGCGCCTTGGCCGAGACGCGGTTGGCGCCCAGTCCCAGGCCAAAGGCGATGTTGTCTCGAACCGTCAGCCATGGAAATACGCCGTATTCCTGGAAAATCACGCCGCGTTCGGGGCCCGGCCCGATGATCGGCTTGTCGTCGAAGGTAACCAGCCCGCTCGTCGGCTTCTGGAAGCCGGCCAGCATTGTCATCATGGTGGTCTTTCCGCAGCCGGACGGACCGATCACCGACACGAACTCGCCCTCATGAATATTGTAGCTGACATCATCGACAACTTTGAGTTGCCCGTTGGGCGTGTCGAACGTCACCGAGACATGATCGAATCTGGCAAGGATCGGCTTGGATATCGGCTTGGATGACTGCACGGGACGGCTGGTGGTCTCATAACGCGGCGATAACGCCATGGATGATCACGATGCGAAAATTGACGGGGGCGGCATCGACTCCACCTTCCAAACGGAGCCGCGCGCATCGTTAGCCGCTTCCAGAGCGGAGCGCGAGACCTAAGCCGGCGATTGATCCCGATCGCGATGTCGAAGCCGCGATGTCGTCCGGAGATCGACGCTGACAACTGAACTCATCCTTCGATCAACGCCTCTTGGCCTCCGTCTGCGACCATTCAAGGAACTCCTTGAACAGCCGCTGCTTCTCGGCGGGACTTTCCGGCATGGAGCTGGTGCCCGGATGTTCGCTCTGGCGCTTGGCGCGAAATTCCTCAAATCGAGCCTGTTGCAGCCAATCCTGCGCCGCCTGGAAGCGCTGCCAGCCTGGCAACTCCTTGCCGAGATCGACTTCCTTCCATTTCGGATGTCTCGGCGGCTTCTGCAGCTCGGCGAAATGCGTGAAGAGCGCCTCCACAAACTGCGCCACGCGATGGTAGCGATCGCTGCCCGCCGGCCAGTTGTTGGTGATCAGGACGGAATCGACCGCGATCGTCTGCACGGTTTGGCCGGTGTCGATCAGGTTGGGGTAGAGCGCCTGTTCGAGCTGCCCCGAAAGATAGACGTTCTCCAGCGTCGAGGTGTAAGGGACATCCAGGAGATGCAGGTTGTCGCTGGCGGCAATCCGCGAAAACACCTCGGCGGGCTTGCCGGAGAAATCCACCGTGGCGGCGATTTGTCCGTTCTTGATCGCCTCGATGGCATCCGCCTGGCTCATATTGACCTCGTCGACATTGACCGACAAAAGCCCGAACACGTCGCGCGCCGTGATTTCCGTGCTCGAACCGGATTCGGAGAAGTTCACCTTCTTGCCGTTCAGGTCCTGCAGCGTCTTGAGATTGCGGCCGGCCACAACGTGCATTTCTTCCGGATACAATCTGGTGATGTAAGTCAACCGCTGGTCGAGCGCGCTGGAGAGTTCGCCAGTCGATGCGAAATAGCGCAGCATCTGGGTCGACGTGATCCCCATATCAACCCCCTTCAGATACAGGACGTCGCGGATGTTTTGCGCGCCTCCCAATCCGACGATCGGAAGAATCCGCAGGTTCTCATCATTGAGTACGACTGCGAGGTCGTGCGTGATGTCGAGGTAGGTCTCTTCAGGACTGCCGGCGATGATGGAAACCGTATTGGCGTTGAGCTTCGTCTTCCACTGGTCCTCGATGCGCGGCGCACGTGTGCTCTCGAGCGAGGAGACCTGGGAATGGGCCATCGGAGCGCCAACCAGGAGCGTCATCAGCACCAATCCGATTCGCAGCGCGCGAGCCGAAGCCGCCGGTTGCATCAGGCCTCGGCGAAGGCGCGGAAGGGACTGCTTGCTTGTTCGTGTAATCATGTTCTTGCACTCCTGACCGTGCTTTGGAAACGACGGCAGCGGAGATGGGACGAGACGGGATGCGACTGCCGGCAAGTACTGATGCCATGGTTTGTCCGGTTTAAGGCTTTTTTGTCTGTGTGCTGCCGCATCGCCTCAATTTATGATTGATTCCCAAATAGAGTGAAAAATGTCCCGGTTGGGATCGGTGAACAGGCCGCGGGGCACGCCCAAAGTTCGCCGTTGGATCAAGAAAATGACGATCAAGGGCAGGAGTATGGGGTCATGGACCGGCGCAAATTCATCGCAACAGCTGGCTCGGCGCTTGGCGTGTCGGCAATCGGCATGCCCGCCTTCGCCCAGGCCAGGACCAAGATCCGGGTGGGTTATCTGCACACGGTGGCGGTGGATGAACAGATTTGGCTGTGCGATCACCTCGGCACATGGGCGCGCAACGGCTTTGACGCGCAATTCAAGCTGTTCGGGACCGGGGTCGAGCTGTCCAAGTCGATGGCGGCCGGCGAAATCGATATGTACGCGACGGGAGCCGTGGTTTCGAACTTTCCGGCGCGGGGCCAAGGTAAGCTATTTCTGATCAACTCGGTCGAGTTCGCAACGGCGCAGCTCTGGGTCCGGCCTGACATGGGGATCAGCCAGGTCGCTGACCTGCGGAGTAAGCGGGTCGCTACCACCGCAGGCACTACCGCACACGTCTTCCTCGATAATGCGCTGCGGGAAAACAAGATGACGGGCGCGGACATCGACCTGGTCAGCATGCCGATGCCTGACGCCGTCAACGCGTTCATCAATGGGCAGGTTCCCGCCGTGGTGCTCTGGGTCCCGTTCAACATCGCGGTGCGCGAGAAGCTTCCGCAGGCCAGGAAGATCCTTGATGCCGGCGCATTCTATCCGAGCGCGGCGGTGGTCGGCGGCTGGGTGGCGTCAAACTCCTACTACGCGTCGAGCCGGCCGGTGCTGGCGCGGATCGTGCGCTGCTGGAGCGAGGGCAATGACATGTTGATCGCGCGGACCAACGAGTCGCTCGGGATTCTGCACCAAGACTACTATAAGGACGTGCCGGAGCGCGACATCAAGGAGCAGTTCGGCGCGATGCGCGTGTTTCCCACCGCGGTCTGGCGGCGCCTCTACAGCAACGGCACGGTCACCGAGTGGCTGCAGCAGGTGACGGACTTTTATACTCGGGTCGCCAAGATCGAGAATCCGCTTCCAGCGACGCAGTATTTCGATCCCAGTATCTTCCTGTCCGTCGTCAGGCTGTGATCTGTTTGGCACCCACGCTTCGGCTTCGATGTAGACAAGTCGACCGATGTTCTCGGCGACGGCCTGTTCCTCGCTCCAGCGTCTTGCGACCGCGGTTCGCATGCTAGACACTTGTTTGACGCAAGCATGATTGCTGTAGCCGCCCCGGCCATTTGCGCCGGGGGCGCGCGCGATGACCGATCGGATTTTCACGTCACCGAATCTGCCGCCGAGCTCATCGTCGGCAGAGTGACGACTACTGAAGGCGCTGCTGCGCTCCCGGCGCTTCCTGATCGGCGGCTTTTGCATACCAGGCGCGGGCTTTTGCGGGATCAGGCTGTGCACCGATCACGCCGAGCCTTGCGAGCACCGCGGGATCGAAGGTGCGTGCCAATGCGAGGGAGGCCGCCGCACTGCCGGCTTCGGCGACGTGCTGCAGGATCAGGCGCGCGCTGGCGATATCGCCCTCGGCGATCAGATCGCGACTGCGTCGCAGCATGGCCGTGACTTCATCGTGCGACAAAATGGGGATCGCGGGTGGCTCTGGAAAGGCGGTTTCCGGCACGACAATCCCGGGCTCTCCGGGGGCCGAGGTCGGAGCCGGCAATTGCGCCGGCGCCGGATCATTGGTCTGCAGCGCCGCAAACACGGACAAGGCAGACGTCGAGGATTGCTCGGTGGATTCGGCCCGCGCTCCGGCGGGAGGAATCTGGGTCAGGTTCGCCAGCTCGGCCTTGGAGAGGGATTGGCTTTGGTCCGCGTCACCCCCGCTGGAGACCACGGTGTTGACGATCGGCGCCCGCAGCGAATTGATCATCGCGAGCGCCATACCGGTGGCGATGCAACATGCGACGATGGAGCCGGCGACCGTGGGCCGGCTCAACGAGGATCGCCGCTTCCGCTGGGGCGGAGGCGGCATCACGACGGGGTCGAGCGTCCGCGCCCAAGCCTCGTGGGGACCTCCGAACTCCGCCTTCGGCTCGCGGGACGGCGCCATCGCGAACTCCGCTTCGATGTCGGCCTGGGGGTCGAGGGACGGCGCGCGTCGTTGCGACGACGGCCGGCTTGTCTCGTGCTGCCGCGTCAGCGCGGCAATCCGCTCTTGAATACGGCGCACCTCGTTATGGCGCTGCGGAACACCGATCCCTGGCGGGACGCTTGCGCCCAGGCTGTCGGGCTTTTCATCCTGCTCCGGGGCACTCATCACCGACCTCCTGTCGACCGACGCAGCATTATCGTGCAGCGTGTCTGGCGCTGTTGCGATGCGAGCATCAAGCCGTCCCTTCGACGGGTTCTGGCGCATTGCTTGAACGGTTTTGCTTCGTTGCAGCGTGCGGACGCGCGAATCTGCCGCTGCATTTGGTTCTTTCTAAGGTTGTATTGAAGTTTTTGGCAGCAACGTTAAGCATCGAAGGCCATTGTGTGTCTATTTTCGGCAAAGCGCGTGGTTCGCGGTGGCCGCAAGGATGCTTGGCATGCAGGCGGCCAAACGGCAACCTGTAACGCTCGTCAACCGGCGTACGACTTGGTGGCTGATGCCCGGCCGGTTCCGGGTCATGCCGTGGCGTTCGACGAGATAACAGCGAGTCCAGCGCTCCGGACTCTCGAACGCGGATCGGGTGGTGGACGCGCTATTGACGCGAGCATGACGGCTGCTTCCGCCGCACGATATGCTACGGGGGCGAAGAAACCGACGATCGGATTTTCACGCCATCGAGCCAGGCGCCAAGCTGATCGCTAACGGAGTGCCGATTGCTGAAGACGCTGCCGGGCTTCCCGCGATCCCTGTTCGGCGGCCTTCGCATACCAGGCGCGGGCCTTTGCGAGATCAGGCTGTAGGCCAATCGCGCCGAGTTTTGACAACTCCACGGGATCGAAGGTCCCGGCCAAAGCAAGGGAAGCCTCCGCGCTGCCGGCTTCGGCGAGGTGCTGCAGGATCAGGCGCGCGCTCGCGATGTCGCCAGCGGCGATCAGATCTCGACCACGTTGCAGCATGGCCGCGGTTTCCGCGGGCGACGCGGCGGTTTCCTCGCGCGACAAAATGGGGCTCGTGGGCGGTTCTGCCAAGGCGGCGGGTTGCGGCATGACAATGCTGGGCTGGGCGGAAGGTGAGGTCGCTGCCGGCGATTGCGGCGGCGCCGCATCATTGGTCCGAAGCGCCGCAAACGCCGCCAAGGCAGGCGTCGTGGGCTGCTCGGCGGACTGGACCCGCGCCTCGGCGGGACGAATCTGGGTCAGGTTCGCTAGCACGGCCTTCGAAAGGGACTGGCTTTGGCCCGTGTCAGCTCCGCGGGAGACGGCTGCATTGACGATCGGCGCCCGCATGGAATCGGTTATCGCGAGCGCGATACCTGCGGCGACGCAAAATGCGGCGATGAATCCGGCAATCCTGCCGCGACTCAACAAGGATCGGTTGTTTTGCGGCGGAGGCGGCATCACGAAGGGGTCGAGTGTCCGCATCCAAGCCCCGTGAGGTTCTTCTTCGAACACCAACTTCTGCGAGCGCGATGGCGCCGGCACGAACTCCGGCTCGATGTCGGCTCGTTGGTCGAGGAACGGCCGACGCGAGGACGACCAGCTTGTCTCGTGTTGCTTGGTCAGCGCCGCAATTCGTTCGTGAATACGGCGTAGCTCATTGGGCTCCTGAGGATCACCGGTCCCGGGCGGGACGCTTGCGGCCGGCCTATCGGCATTTTGATCATGGTCCAGGGCACTCATTACCAACCTCCTGTCAACCGACGCGACACAATCGCGCAGCGCGCCTGGCGCTGTTTGCGATGAGAGCGTCAACCCGCCCTTCGATCGGCTCCGACGCGTTGCTTGGGCGGTATTGCTTCTTGGCAACGTGCGGGCGGCTCATTCGCGCCGATCTGCCGCTGCATTTTAGTTCTTTCTAAGGTTGTATCGATGTTATTGGCAGCAACGCAAAAAATCAAAGGTCATCGTGTGTTGATTTTCGGGCATAGCGGGTGATTTTTGCGAGAGTCGTCGCGGCGACTCGCGTAAAGCGTGTAGCCAATCTAGCGGGATATCAGAAATACGTTCAATCTCAGTGCGAGTCGACAGCGGTTCCTGGGTAGGCCGCATCGGGCTCTAGAAATCCGCCGTTGCCCTGATCGTCGCGGCCAATGTCTTGAGCGAACTCCTGGCCTCCCGATCCGTCGTATTCGAATGCAGCACCACGTCGCGCGAGGGAAGCGGCGGCAA
>NZ_JBAURI010000113.1:0-3631 GCF_049581145.1 Bradyrhizobium sp. | reverse complement strand
CCCGCCGCCTCGCTGCCCTATCTGCCAGACGTCGCGGAACTGGAATGGGCGGTCAGCCGCGCGCTGCATGCCCCCGATGCCGAGCGGCTCGATCCCGCCCGGCTCGCCGAAGTCGCACCCGAGGATTGCGGGCGGCTTCGCCTGATCGCCGAGCCGTCGCTCGGCCTGCTGCATCTCAGGCATCCGGCCGATGCGATCTGGCGCGCCGTGCTGGCCGGCGACGACGCCGGACGTGACGGTGGACTCGACGTTGGACTCGGCGCGATCGATCCCGGCTCGGGCGAGGTGTTTGTCCTGATCGAACGCACCATCGCGGGCGTCACCGTCGCGCGGCTGCCGGCCGCGCATTGGCGCTTGCTGGCCGGACTGTGCGCGGGACGGCCGATCGAGGAGGCGATCGATCCGGATTGCGAGGTCGACGTCACGCTCGCGCTGGCCGAGCATCTGTCGCGGGGACGCTTCACCGGCTTCGCGTTCACCCCGGCATTGCGGGAGACCGGATCATGATCGCGACGATCCGCCGCCTGCGCGGCGCGCTGGACGCTGTCCCCTACAGCCTGCTCGCGCTGCCGCTGCGCTTCGCCATTGCCACCGTGTTCTGGAATTCGGCGATGACCAAGCTTGCGAACTGGGACACCGCGCTGTCGCTGTTCTCCGACGAGTACCAGCTGCCCCTGATCCCACCCGAGATCGCGGCCTCCATCGCCGTCAGCATCGAGCTGACCACGCCGGTGCTGCTGGTGCTCGGCCTGATGACGCGCCCGGCGGCGCTGGTGCTGCTCGGCATGACCGCGACCATCGAGATCTTCGTCTATCCGCAGGCGTGGCCGACGCACATTCAGTGGGCCGCCATGCTGCTGGTGCTGTTGTGCCGCGGCGCCGGCGCGGCCTCGCTCGACCATCTGCTGGCGCGCTGGTCCCGGCTCGATCCGGCGCCGACATCGGCCAAGTGACATCAGCCAAGTGACATCGGCCAAATGACGGCGGCGGCGCGCGCCGGTTGGCGCGTCCGCCGGCCATCTGGTATCGGTGATGCCCTTAACCGTGTCAGGATTGCCGATGATCGATTTCCGCCCGCGCGACCTTTGCCGCAAGATGCCCGCCGCCCTGATCGCAACCGGCCTTCTCGGCCTCGCTGCGTCCGCCGCCTTCGCCGAGGACGACGACGTCCCGCCCTATGCGCCGGCGGTGACGGTGCTGAAGGCGTCGAAATCCTGCTTCTCCGCCATCGTCGAGGTCTCCGGCATCGTCAGGCCGCGGGAGGAGACGGCGGTGCGTCCCGAGCGGCAGGGGCTGAAGGTCGCGGAAGTCATGGCCGATGCCGGGGAGAACGTTACCGCCGGCCAGACGCTGGCGCGGTTGCTGCTGCCCGAAGGCGGTTTCGTCATGGTGCAGGCGCCGGTCGCCGGCGTGATCTCGACATCGAGCGCGGTGATCGGCGCGATCGCCTCCGGCCGCGGCGAGGCGCTGTTCAGCATCATCGCGCGGAGCGAATACGACCTGGTCGGGCTGGTGCCGACCGAGGACATCGGCAAGCTCGCGGTCAACCAGGCCGCCAATGTCAGCGTGATCGGCGACGGCGACTTCGACGGAAAAGTGCGCCGGGTGGCGCCGACGGTCGAGCCCAACAGCCAGCTCGGCCAGGTCTTCATCGCTCTCACCACGCCGCGGCGGTTCCTGGTCAATACCTCGGGCCGGGCGCTGATCAAGACCGGGCAGAGCTGCGGCGTGTCGGTGCCGCTGACCGCGGTGCAATACGGCTCGTTCGGCACCGTGGTACAGGTGGTGCGACGCGATCGCATCGAGACCCACAAGGTCGAGGTCGGGCTGATGTCCGGCGGCCAGATCGAAATCCGCGACGGCCTCAACGAAGGCGACGACGTGGTGGCGCGGGCCGGCGCGCTGCTGCGCGAAGGTGACCCGGTGCGGCCGGTGATGGCGAGCGCGGAGGCGAAGTGAGGGGCGGGGCCGATTGGGCCGTCACTGCGAGATGGCGGCGGGGCCAAAGCAATCCGCACTTGCTTTGCGGCACGATGGATTGCTTCGCGGAGCCTGTCATCGGGCGCGCATTCGCGACCGGGTTGCTCGCAATAACGGAGTTTGGGGGACCGCTTTGGGACTCGCCCGCCGCCGTTTCGGCGTTCGGCCTCAGCTGCCGGCGTTTTCCGTGGTGCCGAAGCGGACGTCTTCGAGCAGCGAGGAAGACACGCTGGGCACCTGCTCGCCGTCGGAGGCGCGGGAGATGGCGACGCGGGTCTTGTTGAAGGCGGTTTCGGCGCCGCGCTCGCCCAGATGGTTGAGCAGCTCGGCGACCAGCACGCTGTCCTGGCCAGTGGAATCCTCGACCACCTTGCCGGGCGTCGCCGACGACAGCACCAGCGCATTGTCGGGTGCGTTGATGGGCGCGAGCCCGTGGGAGAAGGCGCGGAAGCGGCGCTCATAGGGGTTGCGGCGGGAGGCGTCGATCACGACCAGCTTGGCGCGGGCGCCCTGCGCCTTCATCACGTCGAGCACCGATTCGATGCTGACGCCCTCGCGGCGGACGTCGCCTTCCTTCCAGATCGTGGCGTCGACGGGAATCATGAAACTCTCGCGGCCGGCCTGCACGCCATAGCCGCCGAAGAACAGCAGCACCACCGAATTGGGCTTGACCCGCGCCTTCAGCCGCTCGACCGCGCGCGCCATGTCGTCCTTGCTGGCGTCCTCGACCACGTCGACATCGAAACCGTTGCCGCGCAGCGCCGCCGACAGCGCGCGCGCATCGTTGATCGGCTGCCCCAGCGGCGCGGCAGCATCCGGATAGTGGCCGTTGCCAATCACCAGCGCGATGCGGGATTCGCGCTTGACCGTGTCAGCGCCCTGCTCGGTCGCGACCGCCTTGGCTGCATCCAGCGCGCGCTTGTTCAGCGCGGCATGGGCGCCGATCGCCAGCGACACCGTCATGACCAGCGCGCCAGCGATGGCAGTCGAACGGCGGGAGAGACGCATCGGCGTTGCATTCATCACGGTCATTCCTGGTCGGTGCGCAAATCTTCACCGGTGACGCGCTGGTGGACGCGCCAAGGTTTCCGAAGATCTGCGGGATGGTCCGAAGGTGGTGTCGTCAAATTGCGCACAATTTGCGGCGCCGCAACAAACAAAGCCTTAACCTGACTGCAGGTGCGGCGGCAACACCTAACCACCATGCCGATACAAATAATTGATAATAATAGGATATTTGGATCGACCCAGGCATCGGCTTCATCCCCCGGCCACTACCTTTGCAGCGATTGTGGCGCTGAGGCCACGTCGGCGGCCGTGATCCCGGTCACATTGCCCGTCACCGGGCATCATATTCCACCGCCGATTTTGTGTTTTCTGCCCATTCGTATAGCGTCTGTTCACTCGCAGGTTTCGGGCCGGTCGCCACCGCCAGCGCGCGGAGGTGCGGTCCATGGGGGCGATGCGGGGGGGGCGTGCGGGACAAAGAGTCACATGGGTTTTGAGACGATCGCCGGGGCCTATCGCGCGCTGACGGCCCGCAAGCTTGGCCCGTCGCTATATGACCTCTGCGATCCCCTGCTGCTCGGCGCGCCCGGCGGCGACCCGCATCTGGCGAAATTCTATAAGACCGCGCTCGGCAATCCGGCGC
>NZ_JBAURI010000112.1:0-6305 GCF_049581145.1 Bradyrhizobium sp. | reverse complement strand
CATTGATCGAATGCTTGAGGCTGAACGAAATCGATTCCGGCTCGAGCTGGCCCGCCTCGAGCTTGGAAAAATCGAGGATGTTGTTGACGACGGTGAGCAGGTTTTGGGCCGATTCATGGGCGATGCCCGCGAGGCCGCGCTGCTCGTCATCGAGATGGGTCGCAGTCAGGAGGTCGATCATGCCCATCATGCCGGCCATCGGCGTGCGGACCTCGTGGCTCATCATGGCCAGGAAGTCGGACTTGGCCCGGCTGGCGGCTTCCGCGGCGTCCTTGGCGACGCTGAGCGCCTCGGTGGTCGCGATCAGCTCGCTCTTCTGCGTCTCGAGATTGTTGCGCGCCTGGACCAGATCGGAGAGCCGCTCCGCAAGCACGGCGGCCGCGCGCTCGCGTTCGGTGACGTCCTCATGGGTCGACACCCAGCCGCCGTCCGGCGTCGGTACCCGCCGAATGGCGACGATGCGTCCATCGCTCCCCCTGAACGTAAAGTCCGCGCCGTCCGGTCCGACTCCGGTATTTTCGTCGATCGGTTGATCAACCCTGTCGCCTCTGGCGAAGTGGTGCCGCAGCACGTCGCCGAAGAGCGTGCCAGGCCTGTCGAGTCCCTCCGCCAATCGATAGATCTCGCGGAAGCGGGCGTTGGACATCACGAGCTTCTTGTCGGCATCGAACAGGGAGATGCCCTGCGACATGTTGTTCAGCGCGGTGTCGAGGCGCTGCTTGCCGAGCGTGAGCTGCCGCTCGGAAGCCTGCCGCTCCTGCGACGTCTGCCAGCCGATCAACAGGAAGATGGCGACGATCACGACCGTCACCAGGCAGGCGACCACGATCAGCAGCCTGGTCTGCTCGCGCCAGTCGGCGAGCGCCGCGTCGGTCGTGACCGCCGCGACGATGACGAGGGGAAAATTGTGCATCAGGCGCGCCGAAGCGATCCGGTCCACGCCGTCGACGGCACTGATGACGCCCGCCGTCGCGGGTCCCGGCCTCGAGATCGCCTGTTGAAATGCGGGTCCCCAGCGAACGTGCTTGCCGATCATCGCATCGACACGCGGAAACCGCGCCAGCAGTTCGCCGCTGACGCTGGCAATCGAGACGATGGTATTGTCGCCAAGATCCAGCGTGTCCAGAAATTTCTCGAACTGATGTGGGTCGACCCGTCTGACCATGACCCCGAGGAAGACGCCGTTCGCGTTGGTCAGTCTGCGGGCGATGATCGTGGTCGGCCGACCCGTGACGCGACTGACAATCGGCTCCGCCAGCGTTGTCGCCGGCGTGGAATTGGACTTGAACGAACGGAAATAGCTGCGATCCGCGATGCTGATGTTTGGAAGTGTCCCCGCCTGCGAGGTGTTGATGGCCTGGCCGTCGGAATCATACAGAAAGACATCGCCGGTGTCGAAGGCTTCGCTGAGCTCGCCGGTCAAGAGCTCATGGATGGCGGAGGTTGACAGACGCCGCTTGAACTCCCCGGGAGAAGCCATCTCGGCAATCGACAGCCGCAGCGCCAGATGCGCCTGCGCGTCGGCGAAGTCCTCGAATTTCTGATCGAAGTGGCGGGCGAGCAGAAGGGTGGTATTCTCGAGGTCGCGCCTGCTGACCGTGATGGCGCGCTCGCGAAAGCTGTCGATCATGGCTGCGGTGCCGATTCCGATCCCGACGATCAGCAGGAGGCCGCTCAGCACGATCCAGATGATGCCGAGTTTCGCCTGCCAGGCTTTGCCGGTCGCCGGATCGTCTTCTCCAACCGAAGCTGGTTTGGGGTCCGCTCGGTCGAACGCGATTTGAGAATTTGTCACAGTCAGCCTCCCGGACCAGCGTTAGCGGGCGATTGGTTGAAAAAGGCCTTAGAGAGACCGTGATCGTATCGCCGCGCCGCGCATCCAGCGCGCAATGGCAACCGAGTCGTTACCCGTCGGGCCGGTGAGCCGCGCCGGCAAACGACAATCCCCGTGGTTCCACGGGCGGAAGGCGAGACGGCCAGGCATCTCGTCGCGCCATGTGTCGTCCTGTTGTGATGTGGTCAGGCCGCCGCAAGTCGAGAACGCAGCGCTCGCTGGTTTCGTTCGGATCGGCGCTCCCGACATTTTGAGCGACGAAATTAAGGATTTCCGCACGAAAGTCCTTGACGCTGGACGTGAATTTCAACCGCGCGGCATCGAGTGGCGCGTCGTTGCGGCTTGCGGCCACAAACGGACCGGCTCGAGAACCGACCTGATCGATGTTGTTGAATTGATGCGGCGAAGCGAGGATCTGGGTCGGCGAAAACATGCGCGGGTCGACTTTGAACGACCCGCCTTTCTGATCCTCGAGCCCGCAGGCCCCTGGATCGAATGCTCTGTCGCGGACATTTCGCACGGTGGCGCCCGCCTGAAGGTCGGCGGCCTTGCGCTGCCTCAGACATTCCTCCTGCTGTTGACGCCGGGTGGCGAGGTCCGGCGCATTTGTCGACCGATATGGCGGTGGGGCGAGGAGATCGGCGTCCGCTTCGTGACCCGCAAACAGCTTCTCGATCCCTACGACTGCCTGGCGTCAAACTGAAGCTCGCCTTGGGTTTCCGTAACCTTGGGTTTCCATAACCTTGGGTTTCCATAACCTTGGGTTTCCGTAAATCGACGGACGTTTCATGGGAGCGCGGCCGTCCCGGAGCGACATGCGTCCGTGCAGCATGACGCGGCCGGCGTCGATCCCCACCTCCGGCTTGCGAGGGTTTAGTGAGGCAGCAGGATGGGAGCGTTTGCCGATTCGACCGAACCGGAAAACGTTGCAATGGCTGCTCGGCGCAGCGTCAGGCGACGTCCGATTGCACGCGGTAGCGGATCGGCATGCCGACGAGCGCGGCTTTGGCGGCGGCTTCATGCGTCGCGCCCTTCAGCCGCACGATGCTCTCGCTTTCGCCGACGGTCACCTCGAATTGCGCGGGCGTCAGTCCGGTTGCACTGAGCGCCTGTTCGATGGCGCTCCGCGTCGCGAGCAGGCGCAGCGCGGGCTTGTAGATCTTGCCGATCGGCGTCAGCGGCATCTCGGCGAGCACGCAGATCGATTTCGGCCGGGCTGCGGGCTCACTGACGCGGGTGGCGATGAAGGCGAGCAGCGCATCGGCCTCGATCTCGGCGCCGGCCTTCAGCGTGACATAGGCGACCGGGAGTTCGCCGGCGTAAGCATTGGGCTCGCCGACCGCGGCGGCGATCGCGATGTCCGGATGCTGCAGCAGCGCCTCCTCGATCAGGGCGGGATCGATATTGTGCGCGCCGCGGATGATGACGTCCTTGGCGCGCCCGGTGATGAAGACGCGGCCGTCCGCGTCGACATGGCCGAGGTCGCCGCTGATCAGCCAGCCCGCCTCGAACGTGCCTTCATCGCGCGCAGGCTCGCTATAGCCTGGGCCGACATTCGGCCCGCGCAGCGCGATGATGCCGGTCTCGCCGGGCGGGCAGGGCTGGTCGAGATCGATGCCCTGCGAGCTGCTGCGGAAGGCGCGCACCTCGGTGAACGGCAGCCGCAGCCCGGTCGATCCCGGCACGCGGTCACCGTGGAAGGGCTCGATGGTGACGACGCCGGCGCATTCGGTCATGCCGAGAATGTTGCGCACCGGCTTGCCGATCCTGCGTTCGAAGGCCTCCGCGAGCTCGGTCGGCAGCGGCGAGCCGCCCGTCAGCATCAGCCGCAGGCTGGAAATGTCGGCATCGACGCCGACCGCCATCAGCGCGCTCATCACGGTCGGCACGCCGCCGATCGCGGTCACGCCGTAATGCTCGACCTGCCGCCAGATGCGATCGACGAAGCCGCGGTTGCGCATCCCGAGCCGGGTCGGAATCAGGATCGCGCCGCCGGCCGCGAACACCGACAGCCCATAGACGAAGGCGCCGGCGACATGAAACAGCGGAAAGCCGTTGATCAGCACGTCGTCAGGCCCAAGGTCAGCCATCAACGCGGCGGCGCGGCCGACGAAGGCCTGGTTGCGGCGGGTGTGCACGGCGAGCTTCGGTGCACCGGTGGTGCCGCCGGTGTGAAAAAACGCCGCCACGCTGTCGGTGTCGCCATCGATGGCAAAATCGAGCGCGTCAGCGTTTTCGCGCGCGATAAGGTCCTCGAAGCGGCCATCCGAGCCTGTGGTCGCCGCATCGGAGTCGCAGTCGAGAACATGCGTGAGAAAGCCGGCCTCGCGCAGCGCGGGCGCAAGGCGCGGCCAGATTTCGAGATCGCCGTTGTCGCCGAGCACGACCGCGACTTTTGCATTCGCCGCCCGCAGCAGCGACGTGACGTGCTCCGGCGCCAGCATCGGATTGATCGGGCAGGCGCGGCCGGCGACCTCCGCGGCCCACAGCGCGATCTGGGTCGAAAGCACATGGGGGCCGAGAATCGCCACCGCGTCGTTGTCGGCGACGCCGAGCCGGCGAAACAGATTGGCGGCCTGCCGGATGCGGCCGGCGAATTCCCTGTAGCTCAGCGCGAGGTCGGTTTCGGCCGCGCCCATTTTGCGGAGGTAGCGAATTGCCGGCCTGTCCGGATATCGCGCGGCGGTCGCCTCGATGATCTCGAACGGCGAGGGGTGCGGCAGGAACGCAGCCCATCCTTCGCGCTCGATCGCGGCAATATCGGCGGCGCTGCGCACGATGTGCTTCATGGTCACGCCGGCTCCTCCCTGCTGTTGCGTCAATCTACAGGCAGGCGAGTGCCGGCGGGAAGCCCGGTCGGCGGCCGCGGGCGAACGTCGTCTTTCACACGAAAAAGGCGGCCTTTCGGCCGCCTTCTGCCGTCGGTCGCATCTGTGCCCTACTGGCAGAGATGCCGTCGGCCGTCGTCGCCGCGGAAATAGCTGCCGGGCGTGCAGGCGAACCAGCCCTGCGTGCCGTTATTGTAGTTGAACCAGTTGTCGCCGGGAGCGGTATTGGCGGCCGCATCGTTGCGGGCGTAACGGCGATTGCGACGGACCGTGGTGTTGCCCGGCTGGGCGGGCGGGTTGTCGTTCCAGCCCTGTTGCCAGCCCTGTTGCCAGCCCTGTTGAGAGCCGCCATTTTGCTGCCAGCCGTTGTTTTGCCAGCCGTCGTTCCAGTTCCAGTCGTGATGATTCCAGTCGCCGTTCCAATCGCCGTCGGCGGCGCTCTGCTGGCGATAGGCCTCTCGGCGCTGATAGTCGCCGGTATAGGGATTGTTCGGCCCCTTGTTCTGGCAATTGGCATCCGGATAGAACTGCGCGCAATAGCCGGGATTGGTGATCACCTCCTGCGCCATGGCAGGGCCGGTGACGGCAAGGCCTGTGAGGGCAACGCCGGCAAGCGCCGCAGCCGCGCCGAAAACCGAAAGTCTGGTCATGCATCTCTCCATTGTTGGGGATATCGACCAACGCCTGACGTAGGCGGACGTTGCCAGATTCGACCGGCCGGCGATGTCAAACGCGGGTGATGCGATTTGGCGTTTCTCGTGAACGGCCGTTACCGTGCGGCTGCGAAGGCGGCCCGCGACGGCCGGTCGGAATCCCGGGTCTCGGGGTTCCGCTCGGCATGCAGCATGCCGCATGCCGTTCGAGGCCGGCCATATTGCGGCGGTGTCTTTCGATCGCCTCGCGCCGCGGCGAGCATCATCTCTCCCGGTAACGCAGCGCGTCGACCAGCAATGCGAAGGCCTGCGCCGGCTGCCTCCGGCTGGGATAGTACAAATGATAGCCGGAAAACGGCGCACACCAATCCTCCAGCAGGCGGATCAGCCGGCCCTGCGCGACGTCGTCCTTGATCTGATCCTCCGGCAGATAGGCCAATCCGAGCCCGGCGCGCACCGCCTTCAGGCGCAGCGCGATGTTGGTGAAGACCAGCTGGCCCTCGACGCGGACCCTGAGCGCGCGGCCGCGTTTCTCGAATTCCCAGGGGTAGATGCCGCCATGGGTGGGCAGGCGGATATTGATGCAGGCGTGAGCCGTCAGATCCTGCGGCCGCTTCGGCTTGGCGCGCTCGGCGAAGTAGGAGGGGGCGCCGACCACCGCCATGCGGAAGTCGGGCCCGATGCGCACCGCAATCATGTCCTTTGCCACCTGCTCGCCGAGGCGAACGCCGGCGTCATAACGTTCGGTGACGATGTCGGTCAGTCCATAGTCGACGACGACCTCGACCTTGATTTCGGGATAGCGCGGCAGCAGCCGCTCGAGCGCGGGCCACAGGATCGATTCCGCGGCGTGCTCGCCCGCGGTGATCCGGATCGAGCCCGCCGGCCTGTCGCTGAACTCGCTCAACCGCGCCAGCTCCGTCTCGATTTCGTCGAAGCGCGGGCCGAGCGTCTGCAGCAGGCGTTCGCCGGCGTCCGTCGGCGCGACGC
>NZ_JBAURI010000111.1:0-2649 GCF_049581145.1 Bradyrhizobium sp. | reverse complement strand
ACCAGCGCCTTGCACTGGTTCAGCGCCGTGCGATCGTCGGCGGCGCGGGCGGGCCATCCGGTCGCGGCGAGCAGCGCCAGCATGATCGCAGCGCCGCGCGAGGACGAGACGAAAATCATCCCAGCTTCTCGCGCGCCAGCTTGGCGCCGGCGCCAAGCGCCATCAGCTTGGCTTCGGCGATGTCCCGGCGCATCGGCGCCATGCCGCAATTGGTTGTCGCGATGATGCTGCTCTTCGGCACGAATTTCGACACGGCGTCGATCACCTTGACGACGTCTTCGGCGGTCTCGACCAGGTCGCTTGCGACGTCGATCACGCCGGCCTGCAGGATCTTGCCCTTGAGCAGCGCCAGCAGGTCGAGCGGCACCCTGGAATTGCGGCATTCGATCGCGACCTGCTGGATCGAGCTGTTGTCGATCGCCGGGAAGATCTCCTCATATTGCCGCCACTGGCCGCCCAGCGTCTCCTTCCAATCCGTGTTGGCCTTGATGCCGTAGCCGTAGCAGATGTGCACAGCGGTGGCGCAGGTCAGCCCCTCGGCGGCGCGCTCCAGCGCCTTGATGCCCCAGTCGTTGACCTCGTCCATGTAGACGTTGAAGGCGGGCTCGTCGAACTGGATCAGGTCGACGCCGTCGGCCTGCAAAGCCTTGGCTTCGGCGTTGAGCAGCTCGGCGAACGCGAACGCCATCTTGACGCGGTCGCCGTAGTAGCGATCGGCGATGGTGTCGATGATGGTCATCGGGCCGGGCAGGGTGAATTTCAACTTTCGCGTGGTGTGGGTGCGGGCGATGCGGGCCTCCTCGGCATGGACGCGGGCCTTCAGCGTCAGCGGCGCCACCACCTGCGGCACCATCGCCTTGTAGCGGTCCTTGCGGATGCCCATTTCGACCTTGTGGGCAAAATCGATGCCCTCGATCTTCTCCAGGAAGCCGTGCACGAAATGCTGGCGCGCCTGCTCGCCCTCGGTGACGATGTCGATGCCGGCATCCTCCTGCAGCTTGAGCGCCAGCAGGATGGCATCGCGCTTGGCGCGGGCCAGTTCCTCGCCTTGGGATTTCCAGGGCGCCCACAGCGTATTGGGCTCGGCCAGCCATTCCGGCTTCGGCAAGGAGCCTGCGATCGTGGTTGGAAACAGCATGGGAGCCTCCCGGTCGGTCGTGGTTGAGCGCCTCTCTGCCATGTCTTATGGTCGAGGTACAGAACAACAAAAGCCGCACGGCCAGCCACCGGGTCAAGGCCGTCGAGACCGGGAAAACCATGATCGACCTGCATTACGCGCCGACGCCGAACGGCTGGAAAATCTCGATCATGCTGGAGGAGCTTGGGCTTCCCTATACGGTGATTCCGGTCAACATCCGCGCCGGTGAGCAGTTTCGTCCCGAGTTTCTGGCGATCAGCCCGAACAACCGGATTCCTGCGATCGTGGACCACGCGCCGGCCGACGGCGGCGGCCCGGTTTCGGTATTCGAGACCGGCGCGATCCTGATCTACCTCGCCGACAAGGCCGGGCGCTTGCTCTCCTCCGAGCTGCGGGCGCGCTCGACTGCGATTCAATGGGTGATGTGGCAGATCGGCGGGCTCGGGCCGATGCTCGGCCAGCATGGCCATTTCGCGCTCTATGCGGCGGAAAAGATTCCCTACGCGATCGAGCGCTATCGCGACGAGGCGGCGCGGCTCTACGGCGTGCTGGACCGCCAGCTCGGCCGGACCGGCGCCTACGTCGCCGGTCGTGATTACTCGATCGCCGACATCGCCTGCTTCCCCTGGACCATGACGCACAAGGCGCAAGGCTTCACGCTCGACGATTATCCGAACGTCAAGCGCTGGTACGCAGAAGTCCGCGCCCGGCCGCAGGTGCAGGCCGGGCTTGCGATCGGCAAGTTCGTGAAAGAGCCGTTCGACGAGGAGGCGCGCCGGAACATGTTCGGGCAGAAGGCGAAGGAGCTGGCGGAGAGGAAATAATCTTGCTCTGTCGTCATTGCGAGGAGCGCAGCGAAGAAGCAATCCATGCTTTTTTCGCGGTGAGATGGATTGCTTCGCGGAGCCTGTCATCGGGCGGCGCTTTGCGCCGACCCGTTGGCTCGCAATGACGGGCTGGAGACGCATTCAACAACGGACGTCGTACAACTCGGCGCCACAGCAAAAAGGAAACGCCCATGATCGAATTCTTCTTCGACTGCTCCAGTCCCTGGACCTATCTCGCCTTCCACAACATCCAGCCGCTCGCGAAAGAGTTCGGCCAGGAGATCTCGTGGCGGCCGATCCTGGTCGGCGGCATCTTCAACAGCATCAATCCGAGCGTCTATGCGCAGCGGGAGCATCCGGTGCCGGCCAAGGTCGCCTACCAGAAAAAGGACATGGCGGATTGGGCGCGCTCGGCGGGGCTTGCGATCAGGATGCGGCCGACGGTGTTTCCGGTGAACAGCGTCAAGGCGATGCGCGGCTGCATCTGGCTTGGCCAGAACGCCGCCAAGGACATGGTGCCGTTCGCGCGCGCGGTGTTCGAGATCTACTGGGGCGAGGACCAGGACATCTCGCAGGACGCGGTGCTGACCGAGGTCTGCAAGCGCATCGGGGTCGATCCCACGGCATTCTTCCCCGGCATCGGCCAGCAGGCGATCAAGGACCAGCTCAAGGCCAATACCGACG
>NZ_JBAURI010000110.1:0-2013 GCF_049581145.1 Bradyrhizobium sp. | reverse complement strand
TAGAAGCTAAAAGCCAGACGTCCGGTAAGCGGCTAAACTGATGCGCAGGCATCCCGCCGCCGATTCTATACATCGAGTCAAGAAACAATCTGTCCCACGGTGATGGCAATGCGAGAAAAGCAAGACGCAACGAAACAATCCGCTCCGGCACCTTTGCCTTTGACGGAAGAAGTCATCCTTCCCGAAGAGAAAACTCTGCCTGCCCTGCCGCAGGAACCCTCCGACGTCCAGGTAGGCAGCGACGCTGTCGAATCGCTCATCGCCGAAAAGCGCATTGGCCTGCGTATCCGCGCCCTGCGCCAAAAATCCTCGCTGGGGCTCGCCGAACTCGGCCGCCATACCGGCCTCTCCTCCAGCTTCCTCTCGCAGCTCGAGACCGGTCGCGTCGTTCCCACCCTGCGCAACCTCGCCCGCATCGCCATGGTCTTCAGCAAGGACCTCAACTACTTCTTCAGCCCCATCCCGCTCTCCCTCTTCCGCGTCCACCGCGCCGCCGATCGCGTGCGCCTCCCGCAGTCTGGCGTCGACCAGCCGCGCTACGACTTTGAAAGCCTCGGCTACCTCGTCGCCGAGCGCCAGCTCGACCCCTACCTCGCCGAGTTCCAGCCCGGCAAATTTCCCGACGATAACTTCCACCAGCACGCCGGCTTCGAGTTCCTCTACGTCATGAGCGGCACCCTCAGCATCCAGCACGGCGAGGTCGTCCACGAACTCCGCGCCGGCGACTCCGTCTACTTCGACTCCTCCACCATCCACAGTTACTCCTGCGTCGGAGACGAACCCTGCACCGCCCTCATCGTCACCCTCCTCCAACCCATCAACCTTGCCACCACCCGCCTCGCCGGCAACCGCCCCTCCGGCAGCCTGCGCGCCGAGACGGTCGCCACGAGAAAGAAAATCCAGTAGCCCGACGACCTGGGTCATATGACCCAGGTGCACTTCTGTTCCCGCTGCTTTCTTGCTACCTGAAACTAGGCCGGGTGCCCCATTCATGACGGCTTCATGTCATGGGTGGGTGGCCAACGAACTCCATCAGCCCACGAACCCCTCCATCGAGCCCCTGTCAAGCGAACTTGTCATCGCTGTCAAGCGTACTTGTCATCCGTGTCAAGCGTACTTGTCATTCGTGTCACCTAGACCGTCTTTTCACCTCAAGAAACCCCTAAGTTCTACCCGAAACCGGGCTAAAGCAGTCCATTTGTAACCCGAAACCGGGCTAATTCTGCCTCAAATACCCCGGTTTTCCAGCGCTGGCGATACAATCAACTCATGATTAAGGGATTGACGACCGTGGCGCGCGTGGCCTCGGAAGAAGCCTTCACCCAGCTCGCCGAACTGTTCCAAACACTAGGCTTCGAGCCCGGCAAGGGCTGGACCGACAGCACCGGAAAGGGCGCGGCCTTTCTCGCCCCGCTCGGAAATCTGGAGGTCGCAACCGGCTATCCTCCATTGCAACCCACTCTAATGATTGAAGTTACGCAGCTCGACGAGATCCACGCCGCCGTCAAGAGTTGGCTCCTCGCTCACCAGCGCTCCGAAGACGCCGCCTCCAAACTCTCCGAGCCCACCGTCACCCACTGGAACTCCCGCCTCTTTACCGCGCAGATTACAAACGACTTAACCGTCG
This sequence comes from Bradyrhizobium sp., assembly GCF_049581145.1. Classification (GTDB taxonomy): domain Bacteria; phylum Pseudomonadota; class Alphaproteobacteria; order Rhizobiales; family Xanthobacteraceae; genus Bradyrhizobium. Next base: position 386 of record NZ_JBAURI010000110.1, on the reverse strand, counting down.
GCTTCTGGCAATCGGAGAACCCGCTTCACAACCGCCCCATCGCCGTGGAAGGCGACCTATCTGCTGCAAACAAACGGTTTGCCATCGTAGTAGCGCGCTGGAATGCCGTCATCACCGACCGCCTCCTGCAAGGCGCACTAGACGCCCTCACCCGCAGCGGATGCGCCCTCAAAGACATCCAAATCGTCCGCGTGCCAGGTGCCTGGGAGATCCCGTCGGCCGCCCGCACCCTGGCGCAAACCAAAGATTACGCAGCAGTTATCACGCTCGGCGTTCTCCTCCGCGGCGAGACGGCCCACTACGAGGCCATCTACAACGAGGTAGCCCGCGGCATCGGCCAGTCGCAACAGGAGACCGGCATCCCCCACGCCTTCGGCGTCCTCACC
>NZ_JBAURI010000109.1:0-21402 GCF_049581145.1 Bradyrhizobium sp. | reverse complement strand
CCAGGTGCCGCCGATGCAGTCGCGCCCTTCAAGAATAATGAAGCGCTTGTTCGGGCACTTCTGCTGAAGATGATAACCCGCGCCGATGCCGGAAAGGCCGGCACCGACGATCAGCACATCGAAATGTTCAGGCCGCTGGGTCGTTTCCATGCGCCCGATTAGCGCGCAAACGAATGCGAAAATCAACGGCAAACGAAAAGGCCCCGGAGTGTTCCGGGGCCTTTAATGTCGCGGTCATTCCGACCTGCGGAATGAAAGACTCAAATCTCAATACCGATAGTGATCCGACTTGAACGGACCTTCCGGCTTCACGCCGATATAGTCGGCCTGATCCTTGCGCAGCGTGGTGAGCTTCACGCCGATCTTGGCAAGGTGCAGCCGCGCCACCTTCTCGTCCAGCGACTTCGGCAGCACGTAGACCTTCTTCTCGTATTTGCCGTCCTTGTTGTTGGCCCAGAGCTCGATCTGCGCCAGCGTCTGGTTGGTAAACGAAGCCGACATCACGAAGGACGGATGGCCCATGGCGTTGCCGAGGTTCACCAGCCGGCCTTCCGACAGCAGGATGATGCGGTGCTTGTCGGGGAATTCGATCTCGTCGACCTGCGGCTTGATGTTGTTCCACTTCAGGTTCTTCAAGCCTGCGATCTGGATCTCGTTGTCGAAATGGCCGATGTTGCAGACGATGGCGCGGTCCTTCATCGCGCGCATGTGCTCGATGGTGATGATGTCCTTGTTGCCGGTCGCGGTGACGAAGATGTCGGCGCGCGGCGCGGCATCCTCCATGGTGACGACCTCGTAGCCTTCCATCGCCGCCTGCAGCGCGCAGATCGGATCGATCTCGGAGACCATGACGCGGCAGCCGGCCTGGCGCAGCGAGGCGGCCGAGCCCTTGCCGACGTCGCCGAAGCCCGCGACCATCGCGACCTTGCCCGACATCATCACGTCGGTGCCGCGGCGGATGCCGTCGACCAGCGACTCGCGGCAGCCATAGAGGTTGTCGAATTTCGATTTGGTCACGCTGTCGTTGACGTTGATCGCCGGGAACAAGAGCTTGCCGGTCTTTTCCGTCTCGTAGAGCCGGTGCACGCCGGTCGTGGTCTCTTCCGAGACGCCCCTGATGTTCTTGGCAATCTCGGCAAACCAGCCCTTCGGCTTTTCCTTGAGCAGCCGCTTGATCAAGGCGAAGAACACCTCTTCTTCCTCCGAACCGGGCTTGTCGAGAAACTGGACGTCGCCGTTCTCGGCGCGCAGGCCGTGATGCACCAGCATGGTGGCGTCGCCGCCGTCATCGAGGATCATGTTGGGCGTGCCGCCGCCATGCCAGTCGAACAGCCTTGCGGTGTAGTCCCAATATTCGGTGAGGGTCTCGCCCTTCACCGCGAACACCGGGATGCCTGCGGCCGCGATCGCCGCCGCCGCATGATCCTGCGTCGAATAGATGTTGCAGGAGACCCAGCGGACGTCGGCGCCGAGGGCGGCCAGGGTCTCGATCAGGACCGCGGTCTGGATCGTCATGTGCAGCGAGCCCGCGATGCGGGCGCCCTTCAGCGGCTGCTTGGGGCCATACTCCTCCCGGGTCGCCATCAGCCCGGGCATCTCGGTCTCGGCGAGCGAGATTTCCTTGCGGCCGAACTCGGCGAGCGAGATGTCCTTGACGAGGTAGTCGGTGAAGGCGGGCCTTTTTGCAGCAGCGGTCATATGATTTTCCCTTGGTCTTCGCCTGAATGACGTTTCGCTTTCGAAACCAGACTGAAATTCGCTTCTCGGCATGCCCGGGCTGGTCCCAGGCCTCCACGTTTGGGCGCAACATAGGTAAAAAGACGTGGATGGCCGGCACGAGGCCGGCCATGACGACTTACACAGGTTACCGCGTCCTCAACCGATCACACCGCGCGCTTGAGCTGTTCGGCGAGGTCGGTCTTCTCCCAGGAGAAACCGCCTTCATTGTCCGGCGTACGGCCAAAATGGCCGTAGGACGAGGTGCGCGCGTAGATCGGGCGATTGAGGTCGAGATGCTTGCGGATGCCGCGCGGGGTCAGATCCATCGCTTCGGCGACCGCCTGCTCGAGCTTGTCCTCGTTCACCTTTCCGGTGCCGTGGGTGTCGATATAGATCGACAGCGGCCGCGCCACGCCGATCGCATAAGCGAGCTGCAGCGTGCAACGGTCGGCAAGGCCTGCGGCCACGATGTTCTTGGCGAGATAGCGCGCGGCGTAGGCCGCGGAGCGGTCGACCTTGGTCGGGTCCTTGCCCGAGAACGCGCCGCCGCCATGCGGCGCGGCCCCGCCATAGGTGTCGACGATGATCTTGCGGCCGGTCAGCCCGGTATCGCCATCGGGGCCGCCGATGTAGAATTTGCCGGTCGGGTTGATGTGCCAGATGGTCTTGCCGTTGATCCATTCCCTGGGCAGCGCCTCGCGCACATAGGGCTCGACGCGCTCGCGGACCTGGTTGGAGCTCATGTCCTCGACCAGGTGCTGATGCGAGACGACGATTTCGCGGACGCCGACCGGTTTGCCGTTCTCGTAGTGCACGGTGACCTGGCTCTTGGAGTCGGGCCCGAGCACCTTCTCGCGGCCGGAGTGGCGCGCCTCGGAAATCAGTCGCAGGATCTTGTGGGCATAGAAGATCGGCGCCGGCATCAAATCGGGCGTCTCGTTGCAGGCATAGCCGAACATGATGCCCTGGTCGCCCGCGCCCTCTTCCTTGTTGGTGCCTGGCTGGTGCGCGTCGACGCCCTGGGCGATATCGGCCGACTGCGGATGCAGCAGGATCTCGATGTCGCAGGTGTTCCAGTGGAAACCGTCCTGCTCGTAGCCGATGTCCTTGATCGCTTCGCGCACGACGCTTTCGATCTGCTCGTTGGTGACCGATTTCGGCCCGCGGGTTTCGCCGGCAATTACCACCTTGTTGGTGGTGGCGAGCGTCTCGCAGGCGGTACGGATCGCCCACGGATCGATCCCCGCCTTCGGGCCCTCGCGAAAGAACAGATCGACAATCTCGTCGGAGATGCGGTCACAGACCTTGTCCGGATGGCCTTCGGAAACCGACTCGCTGGTGAAGAGATGAGACGCGCGCATCAAGCTGACCCCTGTTGCCGCCCGATGTCGGCGGTCGTTCGAAATTTGCCCTGAGTGTCAGTCCCGCCGGCGCGAGATGACGTAGGATTCGTCGTAGAACCAAAGTCCGTTATGCTTACGCAAAACATCCCTGGCGGCATCGAGGGTGCGGCCGCTGTGAGCCATATCCGTCAACCGGTCGTCCTCGATCTGGGCGACATACACCGCCGCGTTCCAAGCTGCAAAGGCTGTTGAGGTCCCAATCACCCCCGTGACCTCGTTGGGCAGGGCTTCCATATCATATCGAAAGATCGAGCGGTTATCGGCGTAGGCGTTAAAATTGAGTTCCCGCCCGGCCGAGCCGAGCTCGTATTTCACCGCGCGCAATAGCTCATGACGGCTGACCGAGAAAGGATTTTCTCCGGGCCAAACCGTCTGGATGATTTCCAGGCCCGGATCCTGCCCATGGGAGTGGATTCCGATCAAACGGCCGCCGGCCCGCAACGCCCGCGCCAGCGGCGCAATGATGCGTTTGGCGCGGAAATTCACTGAGGATTTGGCCCGATAGGGCTGGGACGCGATGATCAGGTCGAAATTGGCCTCGGTCCGGCCGGCCCGTGGGATGGTCGAATCGAGCAAAAACCGGTGATCCTCGCGATAGAGCACGATCGCGACCGGCCGTTCATAGACCGGCATGCCCGAGCGCGGGCTGACGCTGGCGCGCCAGTTCTCCTCCAGAAACGGACGCAGTTCGGCGATCTGGGCCTCGAAATCCCCCGAAGAGCCCCCCTGCAGCGCCACTTCATGCCAGATCATGCCGGCGGCGGCCGCAGGCGATTTGGGGGTCAGCCAGGGCGCCTCGGCGTAGTACATGTTGGTCAGGACAAAAACCGTGGCTGGATGTTCGAACAGCCGGTCCGGCACCTTCTCGAGGGTCAGGCGGACGTCCTCGAGACTCAGCTCCTTGCCGGCAATATAGAACGGCATGTGCGGAAAGCGGCCGTGCATCAGCCGCAGCACCCGGGCCAGCACCGTGCCGTCGCCGACCCCGGCGTCGAACACCCGCAGCGCCGGCGGCCTGGGGTGGATGCCGGAGAGCTCCAGCCCGACCCTCTCGGCAATCACCCGCTTTTCGCTGCAGGTGTGGACAAACAGCAGGTATTTCTGGCGGTTTTCGAAAAAGCGAAAATTGCCGCGGGGATCGCGCTTCTCCGGCGGCACTTTCAGCCCGCGCGGCGGCGGCAGGGTACCGGTCGAGGACGCGATATAGGCCTGGATGCGATCCAGCGTATCGATGGTGATGCGCTTGCCCTCGCGCAGCCGATGCACCAGCTTGCCGTCATTGACCGCGCGCCGGCCGAAGGTCGATTCCGCCATGTCCGCCTGCCGGCAGAACTCGGTGATCTCACTCAGAATCTGGTCGTTCTTCATGCGCGGTGGGATTGGGACGAAAGTGGGCAGCTCCGGGTCGTAAGAGTGTCCTACCATCATCCGCCCAACCGGGGACAGGCATTTTCCGGCAGCGACTCGCCCTCGTGGCGCGCCCGAGCCAGGCTTGGGACGATCACCCTCGAGCATAGAGGGCGCAGGGTCGGGCCGAGAACGCCAGGCTGCATACCGCGCTGGTTCGTCGCGTCCTCAAAGGCGCCAGCCTGTCGGCCGAGGTCGAGAGTCTCGAACTGCTCTCGTGCTCCGTCGCACTGGTTCACACCGCGGGCCGCAGACGCAAGAAGTCGTTTCAGACCCATGTCCTGGTGAAATCCGGGTCCGACTGGCTGATCCGATCCTTTCAAAATACGCGTGTGCAGCCCTTGAGCGTTCTGGTCACGCGCGGGTTGCGAGATCAGCGCTCCCCTACATCGCCGCCGTCGATCTGGCGGCCCATCAGCGCGATGGCTGTCTGATAGACTTGGGCGGCGTTCCAGGCCTCGATGACGGCGAAGTTCGGTTCGCCCGGCTGGTAGCCGGCGCCAGCGCGCCAACCATGGGCCTTGAAGAAGTTCGCTGTCGAACTGAGCGCGTTGGCGGCGATGTCGAGATTGCCGGTGCCGTATTCCAGGACGTTCTTGGGCATGAACTGGGTCTGGCCGATCTCGCCATGCATGGAGCCGCGGGTGCCTGCCGAAAGCGCGCCGCGGTCGATCAGCTTCAGCGCCGCATAGAGCTGATCGGTGAAGAATTCCGGGCGGCGACAGTCATAGGCCAGCGTGGCAATCGAGGACAACATGTTCTGATTGCCGCGCTGGCTGCCAAAACCCGTCTCCATGCCCCAGATCGCGATCAAAGGCCCCGGCGGGACGCCGTAGCGCTGCTCGATCGATGCGAACAGCGCCGCCTGCGACCGCTTCAGCGAACGTCCACGGGCGACGATGGTCGAGGCTCCGCGCTTGGCCAGGAATTGGTCGAGCGACAGGCCAAAGCTACGCTGACCGCGGTCGGCAGCGATGGTCGCGCTCGCATAGTTCGCCTGCATCAGCGCGCCGACGGCGGTGGCGCCGATCCCCTTGGCCCTCGCCTCCTCGGCGAACTCGCGTTTCCACGCCTCGAATCCGGCCGGTCCGCTGCCGCACTGCGCGGCATCGGCCTGTCCAACACTCGACGCCACGACCGCAACCGCCGCGAACATGGCCGCGATCAATCGTCCGAACCTCGTCATCGTAACTCCCTTTCATTCGTCGAGCTTGCCGACTTTTTCGCAGTCCGCTACGCCGACCTTTCCCGATCGTCGACTACGTCGACCTGTGCTGCGGCGTAGCCGACCGGGGGCGCGCCAAGAACCATCCAGCCAATTGGCGCGCGACACCGCAGTTCCATAGCGCAAGCCATTTTTGTATCAAGTGGCGAGCGACCTGCCGCCTCGCTGCTGCTGTCCTTGCCGGCGCAACAGACTCACCGCCTGCGTCAATGGTCGCCCGGGAATGCCCCCGTCGGCGAGACGCCCCCCGCATCCGCCAAGGCCGAAAGTTCAACCAACAGACCTGTCGTTCGTAACGGCGGCGGGTTCGGCTGAAGCGCACGACAACAGCGCATCTCGTGCTTTTCGCCTTGGCGCGCCGCGATTTTAGCGCATCGCCTGCGGGCAGGAACACGAGGTCACCGAGACCGACGCAGTCCAGGTATGCCGGCCCGGGATCTTCCATGATCAAGAGGTGACCGGTCTTGCCGCATCGATCACATGTCCATTCCCGGTTCAATGGCTGGACCACCACCAGTTCCGGGGCACGGCTGGCCGGCCAGACGCTGGCGTTTCCGCTCGGATAGCTTCGGGGAGACCCAATGGGTCCGGTACAGGGCCTCGATGGTCGGGTTACCGCTGCGGCTGAAACGCAGTGTCTGCCGCCGCGGGTTGCGTGCGACATAACTCGTCTGGCTCGCTGACAAGCCTTTTTGAGCCGCCCAGGATCGAAACAGCTTCATCGCTTCCGATATACGCGAAAGGTTGGTCTGGACGACGCGTTCGAGGAAATCGACCTGACCGCGCCGCCATTGCTCCAGCTTGCCGGCGTCCAGCCATCCGATTCCGAGCAGCACGTCGATCGAACTGGCGAAGCCCTTGGCGGCCAGCGCCGCCTCCGCGGCCCTGGTCACGCGATCTGCAAGCGCCTGACGGTTCTTCGGATTCATCGCCGCCAAAAATCCCGGTGCGAGAGGCACACCCGCTTACATGCGGTGCGCGCCGAATGTTTCAGCCATTATCCGTCGAACACTGCCAGATTTTCAAGGTCCTGTTGGCGTTGCTTCATTCGGCGATTGTAGCTGGCCTGGTTCTTGGTGCAGACGAGGCCAAGGGGGCTGCCGCGACGTTCGGTCACCGCGTCTACGTCGCATCGCGCATTGCGGATCGTCTCCTGGACATGACGGCGGGCGGCTTCGGCAGCCTTCAAGGTCCATGTCCTGCGCTCGGGATCGGCGAGAAAACGCCCGAGCTCGCGACAATGCGGGCAATCACAGGCAAGACATTGGCGCGGCTCCAGTCTCTGGGCGCCTCCAGAGGCTCCGCGACGCGGGCCCGCAGGTGATCGCGACAGGCGATGCAATCAGCTGCTTGGCCGGGTCCGGCAGCAGCGGCAGCGCGACGACGACGAAGCCTTCGACCTCCAACCGCAATGCCGGAATTTCGACAGCGTCGGACGCATGGAAATCGCCGGGCCGCTGGACTGTGCCCAAGACCTCCGCAAGCCGCGATACGATCGATACCATGGCGAGCCACGTCTCTGCTTTTCAATCGGGATAGAGTGCCATCATGTCGGAGAGCAGCCACGGCTTCAAGATCAGCCGCAGCGGCCTCCACCGGGATGCTGCAGGCCTTGCCCCCAATCGGCGGGTTCCGTCGAGCATACAGTGTCAGGCCACGTGACGCCGTGGCCACGATCGTGCCGGCCTCGTCGTCGGATGCGGCCGGAACGCTGTGGCTGGATGTCGGTCGGCGCGCTTGGCCCGCGACAGTGCTGGCGGCGACAGGGCTCGATCTCCGACACATGCCCCGACTGGTCGAGGGCAACGAGCCCAGCGCGGTTCTTTCGCCCGGCTTCGCGCGGCGCTGGAGCATGGCAAACAACCTAGTGTCGCCGGAGAGCCCACGACACGCGCCTCACACGCGATAGCGCGCTTCACGCGCATCCCATTCATCTTTCGCGACCGTGCGCTGGCGCTCGTCGAACGAGGCCAGCCGATGCGCGACCGACTGCAGCGAACCTTCCGTCTTGAGCGCGCCCAGTACCTCGTAGGAAGCCTTCAGCGCCGCCTGAAGCGCGGCGTTGGCGTAAAGCACGATCGAGAATCCGAGCTCGGCCAGCCGCGCGCGGCCGGGATCCGGCGTCTTGCCGCCGAACACGATGTTGGCGATTTGCGGCACGACGAGCTCTTGCGGGATCCGTGCCAGTTCATCGACGCTGACCGGCGCCTCCAGGAAGGTCGCATCCGCGCCGGCCTCGACATAGGCCCGCGCCCGCTCGATCGCGCGCTCGAAACCTTCGACCGCGCGCGCGTCGGTGCGCGCGATGATCTGCAGGTCCTGGTCCTGCCTTGCATCGACGGCGGCCTTGATCTTCTGCACCATCTCCGCGCGCGAGATGACGTCCTTGCCGTCGAAATGACCGCACTTCTTCGGGAAGACCTGGTCTTCGATCTGAATGCCGGCGGCGCCCGCGCGCTCCAGCGCGCGCACCGTCCGCACCATGTTCACGGCATTGCCGAAGCCGGTGTCGGCATCGACGATGATCGGCAGCGACACCGCATCCGCGATGGCGGCAACGGTGGAAGCCACCTCCGTTATCGTCGTCAGCCCGATATCGGGTGCGCCAAGCTGCATATTGGCGACACCGGCACCGGTGACATAGACCGCCTCAAATCCGATGTCTTCGATCACCCGCGCGAACATCGCATTGGCCGCGCCCGGCACCGTCACCGCCGCACGGCGCGCCAGCAGCTTCTTCAGCTGCGATGTCGTGGTCGACGTCGTGAACATGGCGTTGATTCCGTCGAAGCCAGCGAACTTCCGCACGACGCGATTCGGATGTGAACCCGTTAGATGTGCAAGCGATCGGGATGTGAACCCGAAGCCGACAGACTGGCGTGCACCGCGCCCTTCTTTCGCAGCACGGTATCGGCCCTCCCGGCATTGTCAACAGTCGACCGCCATCATCGAGAACGGTGCGTCGGGTGCAGCGGATGGTCCGGCTGGCGGCGCGGCGGCAACGACGGACCGGCATTCGGCGCGTACGACGGGCACACCCGCTAATCCGATCGGCAACAGCTGCGTCATGGCACGGAAAATGCTTGAAGTGTGAATGAAACTCGAAATGCGGCTCGTGCAACGCCACCAACATTGGAACGGCCTTATGACTCTGTTGAACATACCGATCATCGATATCACGCCTTACCGCAACGGTTCCGACGAAGGCCGGCGAGAGGTCGCCAAGGCTGTGGCGCAAGCTTGCCGCGATATCGGATTTCTCGTCATTACCGGACACGGCATCCCTTCTGCACTGGTCGATCGGGTCGATACAAGCTCGCGGGCTTTTTTCGACTTGCCGGCATCGGCCAAAATGGCCCTCAAGCGACCGAAGGACGATCAGGTCCGCGGCTATAGCGCGGTCGGTGATGAAGGGCTGTCCTACAGCCTCGGCGAAAAGTCCCCGGGCGATCTCAAAGAATCATTCTCGATCGGCCCGGTGTCCGTGCCGGATGACCCCTATTTCACGGGCCCCGCCGCTGGACCCCATTTTGCGCCCAATCTGTGGGCACGCCAAATTCCAGACTTTGAGCAGTCCTGGAAGGAATATTTCGAGGCCATGTCCGACCTTTCAAAGACCATGATGCGCATCTTCGCGCTTGGCCTCGATCTGCCGGAAACCTATTTCGACGACAAGATCGACCGCCATATCAGCATGTTCCGCGCACTGAAATATCCCAGCCAAATTGAGCCGCCGCTTCCAGGTCAATTGCGCGCCGGTGCTCATTCGGACTACGGCAGCCTGACCATCGTGCGCATCGAGGATCGGCCGGGTGGTTTGCAGGTTTATAACAAGGTCGGCGAGTGGGTTGATGTACCGGCCGTGGCCGGAGCATTCGTCGTCAATATCGGCGACCTGATGATGCAATGGACCAACGATCTCTGGTCATCCACGCTGCACAGGGTCGCAAATCCGCCGCGCGACAAGGCCGGCGACAGCGCTCGTCTTTCTCTCGTGTTCTTTCATCAACCGAACTACGACGCGATGGTTGAGTGCCTGGAAAGCTGCAAAGGGCCGAACAATCCCGCGAAATACGATCCGGTCTCATCCGGCGATCATCTGACCAGCAAGTTCGTCAAACAGACGACCTTCGGCGAAGGCGCCAGGAAGTCGGCATGACGGCCTCCATCAACGAGCCCCCGAACAAGGCGGTGTTATCCTACGTCAATGTCTTCGCGCGGGATATCATCGCCTTGAGCCGATTCTACATGGATGTGTTCGGCTTCACTGAGATCGAAAAGATCCGCTCACCCATTTTCCGGGGCCTGGATACCGGGCAAAGCAGCATTGGCTTCAACGCGCAGGATGCGTATGGCTTGTTGAACCTGGACGCGTTCTCACAGGTCAGCGGCGCCAAGTTTCTGCTCAACATCGACGTCGCCAGCGTAGCCGAGGTTGATCGATTGATACCGAAGGCCGTCTCGCTCGGCGCCCAATTGATGAAACCGCCCTACAAGACCTACTACAACTGGTACCAGGCCGTCTTGCTTGATCCGGAGCAGAATGTCTTCCGCATCAATCATAGGTTGGAATAATCCGATATGTTGGAATAACCCGCGCGGGCGGCAAATATCACGTCTTCGAACCGCCTCGCGAACTCGCAACGATGTCGACCGGATCTTGCCGCGATGGACTTATGACGATGCCGTCAAGATCTGCCGCGCGCCTGCCACGAACTGGCGAACGCCGTCGGCAATCGCCGTTCGGCGATCTGCTCCTTCCGGAACCTCTGCACCATAAACGAATTTGCGAATCGCAATATAGAAGATCCGGCCGTGCAGTCCCCAGAACAGTTCGCGCTCCCGCCCCGTGATGGGCGAGTCGGAGGTCACGCCGAACTCGTGCCTGGCTTCGATCATGGCGGGCTCGCCGATCGTTCCCATCACCATCGCGAGATATCGCCGATTGATGTCGAACGACTTCAAGCCGGAAAAAATGAAGATGCGCACCCATTCAAACCTGAATATTTGATCCGCGTACTCGCAATAGAAGCGGGTCAGCCGTGACTCCAGCGGGGACGATCTGTCTCGGATCATCGCCGCCCAGTGTTTCTGCCAGCCGCCCAGATAGACATGCTCATAGACGCGCTCGATCAAGGCTTCCTTGCTGGGGAAGTGCCGATAGATGGCGGAATGCGTGATGCCAATGCGTTTGGCGAGTTCCCGCGTCTGCCCTTCGAAACCGTTTTCCGCAAAAAATCGAATTGCAGATTCCAGGATAAGTCTTTCGCGCTCCGGGGCGCGCATGTTCTTGCGGCCAGGCGTTCGGCTGCGGGTTCGTTCAGCGTGCTTGAGTTGCCGCCCTGCAACACGAGCCTTTTTTGCAACGGCCGGCTTTTTGCGCATCCGTACTCTGAAATCTTGCTGCAGTGCAGAATCATTCGCGTGCAGATTAGCCAATCGCATCGGGATGCAAAAGAGACCAATTGGTTATTTTCGTTGACAGGGCGCCGATCCGGACCCAAAATCATTTGAGACCAAGTGGTAACAAAAACTCGATTGGATTCGGAGGAAGCGAGTGAAGGCCCGCCCTTTCAGATATTTTCGAGCCGAAACGCTGGAAGGTGCCTTGAAGGCATATTCGCAAGTGAGTGGCGATCGTTGTTATTTGGCCGGCGGACAGAGCCTGGTCCCTTCCCTCTCGTTGCGACTGCAAGCGCCGGAACTCATTATCGACATTTCGAGGATCAAGGACCTGCACGGGGTCACGGTGTCCGACAGCTTCCTGCGGGTCGGCGCGCTGACTCGGCACTTCGAAATCCTGGAGTCTTCGGATGTGGCCCGGCACGCGCCGCTGCTAAAGCTCGCCGCCCCCTTTGTCGCGCATCCCGCCATCAGGAACAAGGGCACGATCGGCGGGACCATTGCCCTTGCGGATCCTTCGGCGGAATTCCCGGCCATGACGCTTGCGCTCGACGCCGAACTCGAAATTGCCAACGCCGATGGCATTCGACGTCGGGTCAAAGCCATCGACTACTACAAGGGACTGTTCGAGACAGACCTTGCCCCAGGAGAAATTCTCACCGCAATCCTCATACCTTTGTTCGGCGAAAACGATCGCTGCGTTTTCGACGAGCTTGCCCGCCGGCGCGGGGATTACGCTATTGTCGGAGCGGGTGTTCAAGCCAGATTTCAGCGCGATTGCGTCGAGACGGCAAGGATCGCCTTTTTTTCGGTCGGACCGACGCCGGTGCGGGCCCTGCAAGCCGAAGCGGCGATTGCGGGAGGACCGTTATCGGCAGAAACCATTGGCGCCGCGCAGGCAGCGCTTGATGAAGATCTCGACCCGGAGGACGATGCTGAAACGAGTTCAGACATGCGCAAGCATCTTGCGCGTGTCCTGCTGGGACGTCTGCTGATCCGGCTCGGCGATCCCGATGGCAAGCAAAGAGAAGATGCAGCGTGAGCGAGAAAATTCCAGTTGTTGTTACCGTCAACGGCCAGACCGTAAGCCGGTTCATCGAGCCACGGCTGACCCTGGCCGATTTTCTGCGTGAAGAGCTGGAGTTGACCGGAACACATCTCGGCTGCGAGATGGGCGCGTGCGGCGCCTGCCTGGTTCTCCTGGCGGGGAGAGCCGTCCATTCATGCCTGATGTTTGCCGTCCAGGCGGATGGCGAGAAGATCGAAACCATTGAAGGCCTCACCGAGAGCAAGGCCATAGCGGATATCCAGCAGGCGTTTCACAACAGCAATGCGTTGCAATGTGGATTTTGCACCGCCGGCATGCTGGTCACCGCCCACGAATTGCTGAGCAGCGGCGTTGCGCTGACCCGGGACTCGATTCGGGACGGCTTGTCCGGAAACTACTGCCGCTGTACGGGATATGAAGCGATCGTCAAATCCATTCAAGGGGTGGCGCAGTCTCGGGCCGCGCGCGCCGAAACCGGTTTGCAGATCGTCGACACGACTGCCACCCCGCACGACCAGGCTGCCTCATGAACAGATCAATGACCGGCCTTGATCGTCCAAACAGCTATATCGGCCGCTCGGTCACGCGGCCAAATGCAAAGCGCCTGCTTGCCGGAAAAGGCCGGTACATCACGGACATGAAGCTGCCGCGCATGCTTCACGCAGCTTTCGTTCGCAGTCCCTATGCCCATGCGGACATCGTATCGATCGACACCAGCGTCGCGGCGGCCATGGATGGCGTCCGCCTCGTCGCAACCGGGCCGGATTTGGCAAAGCTGTGTCAGCCCTGGGTTGGGACGCTCGACCACTTTCGTGGCATGAAATCATCCCCGCAGCTGCCATTGGCACTCGGGAAAGTCGTCTGGGCAGGACAGGCCGTTGTCGCGGTCGTTGCCGAAACGAGAGCTCTGGCAGAAGATGCAGCCGAGCACGTCGCCGTCGAATATAACGAGCTCGAACCGATTATCGACATCGATGCCGCGCGCGAAACGAATTCCCCGATCATAAATCCGGAGTTCGACGATAACGTATCGTTCCGTCTCAGGGTGGAGAGCGGCGATGTCGATGCGGCCTTTGCGCAAGGCGCCTTGACGGTCGAAGACACCTTCCGATTCGGCCGGCATACAGCCGCGACCCTGGAACCTCGCGCCATTATTGCGGACTATAATTCAAGCGAAGCCCAGCTGACCGTCTACCACGCAACCCAGACGCCGTATCAGTTTCAGGACCTCTATAGCCGCCACTATGGAATACCCGAATCGCGCGTTCGCGTGATAGCAACCGACATCGGCGGCTCGTTTGGAATGAAGCTCCACGTCTATCATGAAGACATGGCGGTCGTCGGATTGAGCATGCTGACGAACCACCCGGTAAAGTATGTCGCCGATCGGATCGAGTCATTTGTCTCGGACATTCATGCGCGGGACCATCGGGTCGACGCCAGCATTGCGGTCGACGCCGGCGGACAGATTCTTGGCATGAAGGTAGACGATGTCACCGCGATCGGCGCCTTTTCAAGTTACCCGCGCACCAGCGTCGTCGAAGGAAACCAGGTGGTGCGCCTGATGGGCGCCCCGTACCGATTCAGGGACTACCGGGCCGATCTCAGCGTCGTATTCCAGAATAAAGTACAAACCAGTCAATACCGGGCGGTCGGTCATCCGATCGCGTGCCTCGTGACGGAGTCATTGGTGGACAGGGCTGCGCGAAAGGTCGGCCTTGATCCCTTCGAAATAAGACGCCGCAATATCGTTACGCAGGACATGTACCCCTATACGGGTCCGACAGGTTACAAGTTTGAACGCCTCTCACACGAGGCCTGCCTGGATCAGCTTCATGAGCTGATCGATTATCGGTCGCTTCGCAACGAGCAGCTTACGCTGCGCTCCAAAGGAATTTATCGCGGCATCGGCATTGCGATGTTTGTCGAAATCACAAACCCGTCACCGGCTTTTTATGGCGTCGGCGGCGCCCGGATTTCATCGCAAGATGGCGCCATCGTCAAAATTACTCCGTCAGGCGACGTCCAGTGCATGATCAGCGTGGGAGAGCACGGACAGGGTACTGAAACGATCATCGGCCAGATTGTCGCGGAACACATCGGGGTCGAACGCGAGAGCGTGAAGGTCATCACCGGCGATACCGACGTGACGCCACATGGCGGCGCCAATTGGGCATGTCGGGGCGCGGGTATCGGCGGCGAAACCGCGCTTCAGGCCGCGAAGAAGCTGAAACAGAATGTGCTTGCGATCGCAGCCTCGATTCTGCAGGCGCGGTCTGAAGACCTCGATATTCAAAATGCGCGGATCGTCGATGCAACGAGCGGTGCCGTTCGCATCTCGTTAGCCGATCTCGCGCGCATCTGTTATTTCCGATCCGATACGCTTCCGTCTGACGTCAATCCGCAACTCACGGTCGCTCATCATTTCTCTCCCAAAGGTTATCCATTTGCTTTCACAAATGGGGTACAGGCATGCCACGTCGAGGTCGACGTCGAGACGGGATTTACGAAGATCCTGAACTTCTGGGTCGTCGAGGATTGCGGACGCGTCATCAATCCGATGCTGGTCGACGAGCAGGTTCGTGGCGGCGCCATTCAAGGACTCGGAGCCGCATTTTTCGAGGAATGCCGCTATAACGACAACGGTCAGCTCGAGAACGGTTCGCTGGCGGACTACCTCGTGCCAATGGCGTATGAGATGCCCGATATCACAATTCAGCACGTCGAGACACCGACATGCGATACCGAATTGGGCGCGAAAGGCTGCGGAGAGGCAGGCACCGCGGCGGCCTCCGCCGCGGCGTTAAATGCCGTCAATGATGCGATCGCTCCGCTGGGAGCCGACGTTTCTCAAATCCCAATGACCCCGCAGCGGGTGCTGCGGGCGCTGCGGTATTACTGAGCTCTGCCGGTTCCGAAGAGCGCGGATCGCGGGGCGCCAAGAATGTCACCATCGATCGCATCTCCACGGCCTGTTCGTGACAGCCGATCGCACTTTCCCAAACAGTCCCGAGGCGATAAGGACGCAGCGCAGCGCTCACGACAATTTCACTGTACCGCTGACCGGATCAAACTTTCCGGAGCGCAGCGCTGCGGGCCGTCATCCCGTTAAACGCCAGGTGTTTGGCCTTGATTACCTTTCGCGCCGTCCTTCCAGCACTGCGCATGGCGATCCTGCCGCGCTCAAAGCCGAACGCCTCCGTTGTAATCGCGGAGGTCTTATTCGGATTGCCCATACTTGCAGGGCTGCCCACGTGCCCATGCAGGTCCGGCACTTCGCACATCGCCGCAAACATGCAATCAGCTTTGAAGCGCAGCGGCCTGACTCAGGCTGACGAAACCTGAAAGCGATACAATGCGTCGATTGCCAACGCGGCCTGGCGTGCGGGCTGGCACAATTCCGGTGCTGGCAATCGCCTGTGGCGTGATGGTCGGGAATATTTATCTATGCCAGCCGCTGCTGGCGCAAATCGCGCAACAATTCGGAATTGCCGAGAAAGCCGCCTCACTTGTCGCTGTCGCGACGCAGATCGGATATGCGCTTGGTGTTCTGCTGATCGTTCCGCTTGCCGATATGGCAAAGCCCGCCCTGCTCGTCCGCTGGCTGATGGCGCTGACGACGATCGGCCTCGCCGCGGCAGCGCTGTCACCAAACGTTCCGGTTCTCCTGGTTGCAAGTGTGTGTTTTGCCACCGTGACGGTGATTCCGCAAATCCCGATGCCATTGGCGCCGACCTTGGTCGCGCCGGAGCATCGTGGCCGCAGCCTGGGCGCCCTTTCGACTGGACTCGTGCTTGGCATTCTTCTCTCGCGCACGGTTTCGGGCGCCGCCGCAGGATTTAGCGGAACATGGCGCACGCCATTTGCCCTCGCCGCGATCCTGTCGGCGATCCTGCTCTTTATCGTGCCGCGATTCTTGCCAGAAGCGCCGAGCGGGAAAGCGCCGACACGCTATCGCGACCTCCTCGGATCTCTGCCTTCGCTTCTGCGTCATCGATCCCTCTTGCTATCAATGGGGATGAATTTCTGCGTCTTTGGAGGATTTTCGGCCTTCTGGGCGATGCTGGCATTTCATCTGCAAGCACCATCATTCGCGCTGGGGCCTGCAGCCGTGGGACTTTTCGGCCTTTGGGGCGCGCCAGGAGCACTTATCGCACCCGTCGCCGGGCGATTTTCAGACCGCTTCGGATCTGCGCCGGTGAACGCCGCCGGCCTTTGCGCAACGGCCACGAGCTTTGCGGTTGCGGGAACTTGGGGCGCGACTTCAATCATCGGCTTGATCCTCGCGGTCAATCTGTTGGACTTCGGGCTTCAAAGCGGTCAGGTGGCAAACCAGACCAGGATTTTTGGAATTGGCGAAGCCATCCGAGGCCGTCTCAACACGGTCTACATGGTCGCTACGTTCTCGGGCGGAGCGGTTGGCGCCCTTGCGGGAGGTCTGGCCTGGACGTTCGGCGGTTGGTCGGACGTCTGTCTGCTCGGTGGTGGAATGACGATGACCGCCGGGATCATGCTGACAATGGATCGATTGGCAACGATCTACATTGCGCTACAACGAAGTGATGCGGAATGACCGCTCAGGAAGCCTCCACGATCGCGAGCGGAAGATTTATGTGGCGTGCCGGGCTCTTCGTAATTCCTATCAATTAGCCGCGGCGATGCCGAGGCCCTCGCAGACCAGGTGCGTGCGAATCTTGATGCAGTGATGATCGCAGTCAGGAGTCGAATCGGCACGAATGAATGAGCGTGCGCCCGGGTGGAGCGGACTCCTGGAAAGTGGCGGCTCTCCCGTGATGCCGGTCGAGGTGTCGCTCGATAGCTTTGGCCACCACCTCGCGGAATTGCTCGCGCGAGGCGGCGGCCGCCGTTGTTGTGGTGATCCGTTGGCCGATTACGCCGACGCGGTCGTCGTAACCGGCCGAGCCCAGGATTGCGGCGGGGTTAATTCGCTGCGAAGCGCGGCGAGGTACAGCCACCGCATACCCATGGCCATGACCAATCGGCGACCTTGCCCTTGTTGGCCTCGACATAGGGGCTCCATGCCCTCGGCGGCAGCGCCTTGCTCTTGTAGACAATGCTGAACTGCCCGTCGGACTGGATCTCGCCGATCATGACCGGCTTGGCCATATGGTGGTTGCTCCCCATCACGACCTCGAAACCGGACGGTGACTTGACCTTCTGTCCGATCATCGCCTGACGAACCGAATCCACGTCCGTCGTGCCGGCCTGCTGCACCGCCTGCACCCACATATGGAACAGGATGTAGGCCGACTCCATCGGATCGTTGGTGACCCGCTTGGGGTTGCCCGTGTAGGCGCGCCACTTCGCGATGAACGCCTTGTTCTCCGGCGTGTTCACCGACTGGAAGTAGCTCCAGGCCGCGAGATGACCGATCAGGGGCTTGGTGTCGAGGCCCGCGAGCTCCTCCTCGCCGACCGAGAACGCCATCACCGGAATCTCGGTGGCCTTGACGCCCTGGTTGCCGAGTTCCTTGTAGAACGGCACGTTGGCATCGCCGTTGATGGTCGAGATCACCGCCGTCTTCTTGCCGGCCGAGCCGAATTTCTTGATCGCAGCCACCTCGGTCTGCCAGTCGGAGAAGCCAAACGGCGTGTAGTTCTCCAGGATGTCCTCGTCCTTCACGCCCTTGGTCTTGAGGAACGCGCGAATGATCTTGTTGCTGGTGCGCGGATAGACATAGTCGGTGCCTTCGAGCACGAACCGCTTCACCTCGCCGCCGTCCTTGCTCATGAGGTACTCAACCGCCGGCACCGCCTTGTTGTCGGGTACGGAGCTGCCATAGAAGATGTTGTAGGAGGATTCTTCGCCTTCATACTCCAGCGGATAGAACAGCAATCCGTTCAATTCCTCGAACACCGGCAGCACCGATTTGCGGGAGACCGAGGTCCAGCAGCCGAACACCGCGGCAACCTTGTCGCGCGTCAGCAGTTCGCGCGCCTTTTCGGCAAACAGCGGCCAGTTCGACGCCGGATCGACCACCACCGGTTCGATCTTCTTGCCGAGCAGCCCGCCCTTGGCATTGATGTCGGCGACCTCCATCAGCATCAGGTCTTTCAGGATCGTTTCGCTTATCGCCATTGTCCCCGACAGCGAATGAAGGATTCCGATCTTGATCGTGTCTTCGGCGCGCGCGCTGTTCAAGCCGGAGCCAACGATCGCAAGAGCGGCGGCCGCGACAGACAGCCAGCGGGATCGTGCGGTGCTCATAGGTCCTCCTTTGGGTTCAGTTGCCGGGAGCATCGCGATGCGGCTCCCGCTGCGTTCATTCAGTGCGATGACGCTCGCACGGCCCAGGGAACGGCGATGAGAGCCGCCGGGGAAAAATGCATTGGCTCCATCAGCCGCCGCCGACACCGGCGCGCGACTTGCCAAGTTGCCCAGCAAATAGCCAGGAGATGGCCTGCAATGAACCGTTTCGGGCAGCACCTGCTTGGCCTCTGGGCATTGCTGCCAACGAGCCGATTGACATGAGTCCAGTTGGCGGCAAAGCGAAGGGGCCAGTCGGAAAGGCGCTACAAATCAACTGACAATGCAGGGATTTCCGCCAAGATCGGGGCGCTGGACCCTCAACTGGCCCAACCCTTGCTCCTTCGATCGTCCAACCGGCGCGGCGCCCGATGCTGATATCAGTCCTGCTCGATCGGTCCCGTCAGGACTCACTGACGACCCAGATCGTCGACCAGATCCGCGAGGCGATCCGCTGCATGCGGATCGGACCGGGTACGCGTCTGCCGTCCTCGCGACAGCTCTCCGAGCAACTGACGATCTCGCGCAATACCGTTGTTCGCGCCTATGACCTGTTGCTGATGGAAGGCATCGTCGAATCGCGCCCCGCTTCCGGCATTTATGTCGCCGAGCAGCTGCCGCGCAGCACTGCGCCGGTGCATCGGCATTCCGAACTCCCCGATCCTGCGTTGCGGACGCGCATGCCGATGCCGCTCCGTTACCGACGCACACAGGAATCGCCGCACGTCGTCCGAAACCGGTTGCTCTACGACTTCTTTCCAGGTCGCCCCAGCGCGGAGCTGTTTCCGCTGAAAACCTGGCGGCGGCTGTTGCAGCGGAATCTGTCGCATGGCGGCGGCGCAGGCCTGACCCAATATGGCGACCCTGCCGGGCTGCCGGCGCTGCGCACCGCGATCGCCAATCACCTGGCGGCCGCACGCGGCATCGTCGCCGATCCAAGTCGCATCGTGATCGTGTCCGGGATCCAGGAGGGCCTCACGCTTGCCGCCCGGTTGTTCCTGGCGCGCGGCCTGCTCGGCGTCATCGAGGATCCCTGCTATCAGGGCGCCCCCGCAGCGTTCGAAGCTGCCGGCGCCGAGATCGCGAGCGTCACCGTCGACCAGGATGGATTGATCCCGGAACAGCTGCCGCAGCGGACAGCAGCGCTGCTCTATACGACGCCTTCGCATCAATATCCGACCGGGACGACGTTGTCGGCAGAACGCCGCCGCGCGATCATCGACTGGGCGCGGCGATACGGCTGCTACATCATCGAGGACGACTATGATTGCGACATCCGCTACCAGGGATCGCATCTGCCGCCGTTGGCCGCGCTGGCGCCCGACTGCACCATCTACGCGGGAACCTTTTCCAAATCCCTGGGCGCCGGACTGCGCCTCGGCTACATCGTCGTGCCCGAACACGTTGCCGAAGCGGTCTGCATCGAGAAATCTCTGCTCAACGGCGGCAATTCGTGGCTCGAGCAGGCGACGCTCGCCGATTTCATGCACGGCGGCAGCTACGCCACCCACCTGCTGCGCGTTCGCTCGCACTACAAGGAGAACCGCGACTGCCTGGTTGCCGCATTGCAGCGCAATTTCGGCGAGGTCGCAATCGACGGCTATTCGGGCGGGCTGCATATCCTCTGGCATCTGCCGGCCGGAATTCCCGATGCCGCGACGGTCGAATCCCTCGCTCACCGCGCGCGGATCGGCGTCTACGCCCTGCCCTCCGCGCGGGTCAATTTCAGCAGACGCACCGCCCTGACAAGCCGCGCCATCGTCCTGGGTTATGCGGCACTGTCTCCCAGGCAGATCGAAAAGGGCATCGCGCGGCTTTCAGACGCGGTCGATGACGCCATCGACGATCCGGCAACCGATATGACCGCCTTGTTCTCGGACCAATTTGCCTCGCCGATGGCCCGCAACTCCTCAAAGCAGTATCTGGCTCCACGATATCGCCAGCCACCGGCTCTACGCCGATCCACGCCGCGTCGTGCATCCTCCAAGGCCCTCACCGGACGACAAGGCGCCGCGCAAATGTCCAGCCTGAAACATATCTATCGCTATCCGATCAAGGGATTGAGCGCTCAGCCATTGTCGCGCGTCGAGCTGCAGGCCAAGAAGCCCTTTCCGCACGACCGCATCTTCGCGCTGGTCCGGCCGGGGGCGCCGTTCGATACTGACAAGCCCAAATGGGGCAAGAAGGGCCTGTTCGTCATGCTGATGCTTGAAGAAGCATTGGCCCGGGTCAAGACCGTGCTGGATGTGGACACGCTGAAGCTGACGGTCACCCAGGGCAACCGCGAGCTCATGACAGCCGACCTCGCCGACGAGCAGGACCGCGCGAAGGTCGAGGAACTGGTTTGGCAGCTCGTGCCCTCGCTGCGCAGCGCGCCGACCCTGGTCCGCTCGCGGGACGGCCATTTCATGGACAAGCCGGACGAGGTGATTTCGCTGATCAACCTCGCGACAGTGCGCAGCCTCGAGGCGCAATGGGGCATCAAGATCGATCCGCTACGCTTTCGGGCCAATCTCTACATTGACGGCGCCAGACCCTGGGAGGAATTCGACTGGGTCGGCAGCGACATCAGGATCGGAGATGCACTGTTTCGCGTCGACCGGCGTAACGGCCGGTGCGGCGCGACCAATGTCGATCCCGAAACCGGGCGGCGCGATCTCGACATTCCCGGTTCGTTACGCGCCACCTTCGGACATAAGGAGCTCGGCGTGTACCTGACGACACGCGAGGGCGGTCGGATCAGCGTAGGCGATTCCGTCGCAACGCCGGCTCCTCTCAAGACCGATAGTGTCGCGCGACCACCCATCCATCACCGCCAATCCACTCGCAAGATGTTCATCTGCGGCGGCTGCTATTTTATCTACGAGCCAGCCACCGGGCTTCCCGAGCAGGCGATCATGGCCGGTACACCCTTCGCGGACATTCCGGAC
>NZ_JBAURI010000108.1:0-3188 GCF_049581145.1 Bradyrhizobium sp. | reverse complement strand
CCCATAGGATTGGTTTCATGGAATCGATCGTCTAGTCGTTATGCCTCATCCCCCTGCAGGATCCTGATATCGTCGGCGTCGAGCTCGACCCGCTCGCCGCCGCGGATGAGTTCGGCAAAGCCTTCGTTCGGCGTCATCACGGTCAGCGTATAGAGCTTGCCCGCCCCGGTGTTCTCGATCACATGCTCGGAGCCGGGATGCAGGAGCAGCGAATCTCCCTTCCTGATCGGCACTGCCTTGCCGTCACAGCGGGCCACGCCCTCGCCATGCAGCACGTGGAAGAATTCATGCGCCGAGGCATGTTCGTTTGGCGGCGTCGCGCCGCCGGGCTTGAAGATCTCGATGACGAAGATGTTTTGAATCTTGTCGGACTCGCCGTCGAACAGCATCACGAAATAATTGGTGTCCCTTGGCGAAATCCGGAACGCTTGCGCCTTTGCAAGGTCGGCCACGCTGAATGCCATGCTCATTCCTCCGTCAGGCCGGCCGCCGGTCATCGAACGCCGTGCTGGCGCCGACGCGCGACAACGGATAGCGGCTGATCTCGTCGATCAACGTCAGCAACCGCGCGGCCGCGCGCTCGACGGTGATCCTGCCGAGCTCGGCGGTCGCCCTGGTTGCATCGCCGCAGGCGCCCTTGGGATTGAGATCCTGGGCCTGCCAGCCGAATGTGGCGGCGCCGCGCGGACCGAGCAGATCGGACTCGCGCTCGATCTGCACCGTGAGCGGCACGAAGTTTTCGGCATGCTGCATCTCGACGAGTTCAGGGTGCAGATGCAGCATCACGCTGGTTTCGATCTGGCCGCCATGGATGCCGTGCCTGACCTCGTCGGGCGCGAACAGCTCGTCCATGTCGATCAGTTTCGACCACATCGCGGTGACCGCGAACATGCCGAGCTTGACCCGCAGATCGCGGCAGACGATTTCGAGCAGCTGCGGCTGGCCGCCATGCGAATTCAGGAACAGGATCTTGCGAATGCCGGCGCGATGCACGCATTCGCCGAGCTCGTACCAGACCCGTCCCAAGGTCTCGTGCGACAGCGTCAGCGTGCCGGGAAATGCCAGATGCTCGCCCGATTTTCCGACCGCCGTCATCGGCAGCACCAGCGCCATGCACTCCGGGTGCATCAGCTCGACGGCACGCGCCACGATGCCGGCATTGATCGCGGTGTCCACGCGAACCGGGAGATGCGGTCCGTGCTGCTCGACCGCGCCGACCGGCAGCACCGCGACGACCTCTTCCGCGTTCAATGCGGCGAAGTCCTGCGTGGTCAGGTCCCACCACCAATGCGACTTCAGCGCCATGCGCACAAACTCTCCGCCTTAGAGCATTTTCCGGAAAGGTGGACACCGGCTTTCCGCAGAACATGCGACCAACAATGGACAAGTGGAGCGGCCAACGCCTCGCGTCCGTTGCGCCCGAGCCTGCTCTGCGCCAGAGATTGTGCATGCGACGACATCACTTGAAAGCGCTTTAATTCGTCAACGCCGTTGCCTTTTAGGCAACATGCGGCGATGCTGCTCGCCGCACATTTATCGTCAGGAACATGCTGCACGGCCGTCTGCTGAATTATATCGATGAAGTCGCCCGCACCGGATCGATCCGGAAGGCCGCGGGCCACCTCAACGTCGCGGCATCAGCGATCAGCCGGCAAATTCTAGCGCTGGAGACCCAGCTGGGAACGCCGATCTTTCAACGACTGCCCAAGAAACTGATTTTGACCGCGGCCGGCGAAGTGCTGATCGGGCATATCCGCCAGACGCTGAAGGAGTTGGCCCGCGCGCAGGCCAAGATCGAGGAACTCAAAGGCTTGCGGCGCGGCGAGATCACGGTCGCGATGATGAGCGGCTTGGCCTCGAACCTGGTTCCGGGAACGGTGAGGGAATTCCGGCTGGCGAATCCGCGGGTCAAGCTGACGTTGACGCTGTTCAATACCGGCGAGGAAATCCAGTCGGCGGTGGCCAATGGCGAAGCCGACCTCGGGATCGGCTTCGACTTCACCAAGGACAGCAATCTGAAAGTGCTGGCACGCGCCACGGGTAGGCTCGGCGCCGTGATGACGCCGAACCATCCGCTGGCGAAGCGGACCAGCGTCCGGCTCGGCGATTGCGCCGATTACCCGCTGATCGTCGCCGACGACACCAGCGCGATCCGGCCGTATCTGGACACGGCTTTCACGCGCGCCGCGCTCGATTTTCGGCCGATCATCGAGACCAATGCGATCGAGATCATGCGGCATGCCGCGATCATGGAGAACGGCATCACCTTCCTCACGCCGTTCGACATCGAATTCGAGCGGCGGGCTGGACGGCTGGTCTATGTCACGGTCCGGGAATTGTCGCACGATTCGCAGGCGCTGATGCTGATCGGCCATGCCAGGGGCTCTAGCGCGATCGCGAGCGTGCTGGCGGAGATGCTGAAAACGATGATGCGGGAGGCCAGTTCGTGACCAACGAATCTCGGTCGGCAAATAAATGTGCCGGCGTCTCGCTGTCGAGAACGCCGGCATGGGACTCATGTCAGACCGCGTGCGGTCGGAAGTCTACTTCGGCACCGATCCCTCGATCCCCTCGACATACCAGTTCAGCGAATTGAAGGTGGCGGCCGGCATCGTGCTGCCGGCGGCGACCATCTCCTTGCCGGTATTGTCCTTGATCGGCCCGGCGAACGGATTGAGCGTGCCGGCCACGATCGCTGCCTTCTTGTCCTCGAAGACTTTCACGGCCGCCGGTGGGATATCGGGATTGAGCGGCGCCATCACCACCAATCCTTCCTTGATGCCCCAGCGCGTGTGCCGGTTGCCGGTCCAGGTGCCGTCAAGGACCTTCTTGGTTTCGGCGATGTAGTAACCGCTCCAGTCTTCCGTCGTCCCCGAGAGCTGCGCCTTCGGGCCGAACTTGGACATGTCGGCATCGATACTGAAGGCGTGGGTGCCCTTCTCCTGGGCGGCCTGGATCGAAGCCGGCGAGTCGGTGTTCTGGGCGACGTTGTCGGCACCCTGCGCGATCAGGGTATCGGCCGCCTGGCGCTCCTTGCCAGGATCGTACCAGGTGTTGACCCAGATTGCCTTGGTCTTGACCTTGGGATTGACCGCCTGCGCGCCGAGGGTCATGGCGTCGATGTTGCGAACGACGCTCGGAATCGGGAACGATCCGATGAAGCCGAGCGTGTCGGTCTTCGTCATCTG
>NZ_JBAURI010000107.1:0-1797 GCF_049581145.1 Bradyrhizobium sp. | reverse complement strand
CGGCCGCACTGCCGCTTGGCGGCTGCAGCGTCGCGACCCTGGTCGCGGGCTTCGAGCTTTGCCGCGGCAGCCATGTCGCGCGCTGAACCGCCGTCCCGGATGAACGCCGCGCCGCTTGCCCGGCCATGGACGACGTCTGATGTCGCGACCAGGCCATATAGGATTGGCATGCGGCGTTGCACGGCGATCCATCGATATAGACGATGTCGGGCGAGTCCAGCGGATGGGCCTGCACCCCACCGGCGCAACCGAGCAACACCATGGAGCTCAGGAGAATCGATTTTTTCATGACGGCTCCATTGGGGCGCAAATGCCGAGCGCGCCGATGATCTCGAGAGTGGTCGCGCTCGCGAAAAATCGGACCGAGCGGACGCGTTCAAACGTTATTTCAAAAGCAACTTCCGAATGCCGGTCTTGGTGGCGTCAATCGATCGTTGATAAAAACCATTGTGACGCAGGCGTAATTTGCATTTCGATTGTGGCAATTAAGCAGTCCGTGCGTGGCATGCACTTGCTGATCCGGTGTCGCTGCGCAGGGAAAGCCCCGACGAGGAACTAACCATCCCGAGCATCTGCAAGGGCTGCCGATTGCCGAATGGGTCTCGCGATTTAGCCTGGGATAGCGCTCGCGGTGGTAGCTGCGCGCGCGGCGTCTTCCGCACTCAGTTCCTCGAGGCTCTTGCCCTTGGTCTCCGGCAGCATGAAGATCGTGACCAGGATGCCGAGCACACTGACCAGCGCGGCCGTCGATTCCGCGGCGACGAGACCGCCCGCGCTCAGCAGGATCGGGAACAGGAACACGCCGATGAAGCCGCCGATCTTGCCGGCGGCGGAAGCGATGCCGTGGCCGGTGGTGCGACCTTCGACCGGAAACAATTCGGCCGGATACACGAAGGTCGTCGCGTTCGGTCCGAACTCGGTGAAGAAATAGCTGATCCCGTAGATGATCAGGAACGGATAGATCAGTTTCTCGATGCCCGGGATTGCGGCCATCGCGGCGAAGCTCATCGCCATCATCGCAAAGCCGAGCACCTGGATGGTCTTGCGGCCGATCCGGTCCATCATGGCGGCCGCCACGAAGTAGCCCGGCACCGCGGCGATCGCGAAGATCGCAAGCTGCGTCAGCGTTTCCGTGATCAGGCTGTCATTGGGAGCGACGGCGTGCAGCACAAGCGGGCTGCTCACGGTGTTGCCGTAATAGGCGAAGTCCATCAGGCGCCACGCCAGGCTGGCGCCGATCAGTCGGACGGCGAGGTCGCGCCGGCGGGTCAGCGCGGCGAAGCCCTCGGCAAAGGAGGGGGTCTTTGCGGGGGTGCCCTCGCGGGCAGCGCCGTGACCGTCGCCGAGCACATGTCCCGAGGCCGCGGCAGCATGGTCATATTGCCCGGCCGCCAACAGATAGCGGGGGCTCTCGGCCATGTGGCGGCGCATCTGGAACACCGCGAGCGCCGGGATCGCGCCAAACGCCAGCAACAGCCGCCAGGTGAGATCGTGCGACAGGCCAGAGGCCAATAGCGACGCAGCCAAAAGCGGGCCGACGATCAGGCCGGCGGCCTGCATCGCAAACACCAGCGACACCATCATGCCGCGGCTGCTCTTGCCCGCGTGCTCGCTCATCAGCGTCGCGCTCACCGGATAGTCGCCGCCGATGCCGATGCCGAGGATGATACGGAATCCGATCAGCCACCAGATGTTGGGTGAGAAGGCGGATGCGATCGCGCCGGCGGCAAGCACCAGCACCTCATAGCCATAGATGCGCTTGCGCCCAAGCATGTCTGCGATGCGGCCGAAGATGAT
>NZ_JBAURI010000106.1:0-4743 GCF_049581145.1 Bradyrhizobium sp. | reverse complement strand
GGCCTGCCGGAATCGACCTTTGCGGCGTTCCGCATCGCGCTCGAGGTTCGTCAGGAGGCCGGCTTCGTCGATACGGCCGGCAATGCCGCGCGGCTGCGGCGGCGGATGGTCGAACGCGTGCTGACCCATTGCGCAAGCGACCGCGGCGCCGCCGAACCGCTGCTGATCCTGCTGCGGCGCTTCGCAACCGAATCGGCGCGGGAAGAGGCGCGCGTGTTCTGCGACGAACTAATCGCGGAAGAGGCGATCGCGCCGCGCGGTCATCAGCTGATAGCGGCCTGATCGAGCCTGGTATGATCGCGCACGATCGCGTTGACGTGATGCGCGATCAGTTCGGCAGGCCGTGTGTCGAGATCGGGCGCATGCGCGATGAGCCGGCCCAGGAAAACGCAGGGCGTTCGGCCGCAACCGTGGCGGAAGGGTCGCCGAAGGTGGCGGCATCGCCCTCGATGTGGCGGGCGGCGCGAAACGGCTCGTCGCTGGCCGAGGCCGTTTTTTGAAGCGAATGGCTCCGGTTCGCGTCGGGAAAACCCGCAAGACAGCGAGCGCTCATCCGCGGTTCGAAGCGTATCAGGCGCGCCACGCCGCGATTTTGTGCGATATTGTGGCCGGGAGACGCGCGAAGGGCGCCTCATGCCGCCGATCGTCTGTGCACCGCCTGGGGCTTGAGCCCTCGCTGCCCTGTTGCTATTTTACAGATCGACCGGGAAGGTACGAAGATGAGCAATAAGGCCAAAATGCTGACCGAGCAGGCACGCGCTCTGCCCCCGCAGGACCGTATCGCGCTGGTTGAGGACGTGCTTGACAGCCTAGACCGTGCCGATCCCGACATCGATCAACTCTGGGCGCGGGAGGCGAGCGATCGACTGGCGGCCTACCGGCGCGGTGAGCTTGCCGCCAGGGACCTGCGCGACATCATCGCCAAATACCGGCGGTGACGGTCCGGTTTCTTGAGATCGCCGAGATCGAACTCGATCAAGCGATCCACTGGTACGGAGCGCAGGCGCCTGGCCTGGACAACGCGTTTCTGATTGAGGTCCTATCAGCGGCAGACCGCATCGCGCGCTTGCCTGAGGCTTGGCATCTGCTCGAAGAAGGTATTCGCCGCTGCCGTCTCAGTCGGTTCCCGTACGGGCTGATCTACACCGTCGACAACGGCGACATCCTCGTGTTGGCGGTCGCGCACTTGCATCGCCGGCCGGACTATTGGCGCGATAGGCTGAAGAGATGACCCGCCCGCCCGGGGGCAGAGGCGCGAATGGCCCACTCTTGGCACGTCGCGTCTGTCTTGAGATTGCCCGGCATGGCCGCCATTGAAGGATACCCTCACCACGCCGCGAAATCGGGAAGATAGCTGCCCACGAACGTAGTGCAAAATCGGACGACGTCGCGGGCATTGCCGATTGGAGCGTGTGGCGGGCTGTGGCATCATAGCGCCCCGGCGAAGCAATAGTGCCCATCTTCATCGGCCGTGGCGCGCCAGTCTACGCTAAAACGCGACGGCCCCTTCTGGCGGCGTCGATTTGCGCGCCGCGTCCGCCTGCACCGCTACGATGCTATGACGTCGGCGTGGGCCCGTCGCCGGCATGCCGCGCCAGCATGGCCTCCATCACGGTTTTCAGGGCATGCGTGTCGGTCGTGATGATCTCCCAGAGGATGGCATCGTCCACGCGAAAGTACTCGTGACGGATACGGTTGCCGATAGCTTTGATCTGGCCCCAAGGCTCGGTTGGAAAGTCGGCGAGCCAGTCGTCGGGAATACGCCGCACGGCCTCCGATATAGTCTGGATCGCATAGGCCGCCGCACGGCGAACGATCGGATCGTTGCGGAAGGCATGCAACGTCGTGCGTGCCTCGATCTCGTGCAAAACCGCGATCTCGGCGAGGCAATCGCGAATGGCAATCGTCGGGTCCTTCGGCACTACGAAACCTGGATGGCGTCTCGCTGGATGCTTTCCTTCATCAGTGGGTGAAGGGCGTTCCGCGTCGTGATGGTCACCGGGATGCCCAGAGCCTTCGAAATGTCCTCCTCGATTTGCATGAGGCGCAACATGTTCGGGACTTTCGCCTCCGGGTCGTAGTCGATGAAGAGGTCAAGGTCACTGTCGGGTCGCGGCATACCAATAGCCCGGGAGCCGAACATGAATAGCCCGGTCGCGCCGTTCTCGCGGAGGGCGGCGTCGTACGTCCTCAAGACTCCGATCAGTGCGGCTTGGTTCATGGGGCCGGATAGTGGCACAGTTCGCCCGGAAAGACGAGCCTTCCGGTTCCGGGTCACCAACGGTAGCCGTCCGCCACGATCGAAGCAGGGACGGCGGTTGCGGCAAGTTGTTGGCGCCTGCAGCCGTCCCACGGCTAACGGATCATAGCGCCACGGCGAAGCAATAGTGCCCATCTTCATCGGCCGTGGCGCGCCAACGACGCTTCTACGCCAGAGCGCGCCGGCGTATCCAAATTTACGCCGGCATTTGCAGCGATGCTGCAGAAAGCTCTATTCGATGCTCTCGTCTGGAACAGATGGGACGTGGCGCCAAAGGTCCATTCTGTCGTGGAGGCTGCGCACGATTTCGATCGTGCTCTTCGGCGCGATCCGGTACATCAGGAAATGGCTTCCCCGACGGCCGCGCCGCGCAACGCCGAGCGTGCGAAGGCCTGCCATGATCTCGTCGCGGGCCTTGGAGCCCGCAACATTCGGACCGTCGGCAAGTTCGCCAATCGACTGAACAAAGGTGTACCGATAGACGCGAGATTGTCGCGCGCCAAAATTCTCCGTGGTCCATTTGAGGATGTTGGCAAAGTCGACTTCCGCAGCAGCGCCGAGACGAACGCGCCATCTCTGCTCGGCCATCGGGGTCTGTTCGCCGGTTCCGGAGATGAACTTCTTCGAGAGATCATTCAAGTAGGCTTGCAGCTCATCGATATTTCCAAATTCCTTGAAGTCTCCCCGATCCAGCGCCGCGACACCGGCGCGAGCCGCTGCCCGCAGGGCTTTCAAAGCGGCGCCGGGTCGCGCGAGCGGGCAGGGAGAACACCCGGCGCCGCGCAAAGGCGTAGTACCGCAGGGTGGGCAAAGCGAAGCGTGCCCCCCTTCGCGATCACGATGTCGACGGGACTTCAGACCCATTTGCTCTCCGCCAAATCGCGGCACGCGACCCGCGGACCGCACTGCGGCCGGCATGTCCGGTATCGCGGATTGCTGACCGGACAGGGGACATGGCAGTATCGAGGTGAATGAGCCGAAGTGGACTATCGAGGCTGACAAGCGCCATCGCGGCGGATAGGTTCTCCACACCCCACTCTCGTGCCCCAGGGATCTGAGAGACGGCGACATGGATATCCGCGCTCCCGATCAGCGATACAATCCTTACTGCATCTTTTCGCGAGAGCAGTGGGCCGCACTGCGCAACGAGATGCCAATGACGCTGGAGCCCGGCGAGTTCTCGCAGCTACGTTCGATATACGACCACCTCGATCTCAAGGAAGTCGAGGATATCTATCTGCCGCTCTCGCGCCTGTTGTCGATCCATGTCGATGCCACGCAGCGGCTCTATTACGCGCAGCGCCAATTTCTCGGCGTCCGCGACCGCAAGGTGCCCTACATCATCGGTATCGCCGGCTCGGCTTCTGTGGGCAAGTCGACCACCGCGCGCGTTTTGCAGGCGCTGCTCGCACGATGGTCGCCCCGGCCCAAAGTCGATCTGGTGACAACGGATGGCTTTCTCCATCCCAAGGCGGTGCTGGAGCGCGAAGGGCTGATGCAGAAGAAGGGATTTCCGGAGAGCTATGATCGGGCGCGGTTGTTGTCGTTCCTGAGCGAAATCAAAGCCGGACGAAGCCCGGTGCGGGCTCCGGTCTATTCGCATGTAACCTACGACATCATACCAGACCGATGGGTCGAAGTTGATCGGCCGGACATTCTGATCGTCGAGGGCATCAACGTGCTGCAGACCGGACGGCTGCCGCGCGACGGCAAGGCTGTGCCGGTGGTGTCGGACTTCTTCGATTTCTCCGTCTATATCGACGCCGACGAACCGGTGTTGCGGCAATGGTACATCAAGCGCTTTCTTGCTTTGCGAGACACTGCCTTTCACGATCCCCAGTCATATTTCCGTCGCTACGCGCTTTTGTCCGATGACGAAGCCATCGCCACCGCGCTCGCAATTTGGGAACGCACCAACCTCGCCAATCTCAGGGACAACATCCTGCCGACACGGCCGCGCGCGACGCTGATCCTCACCAAGGGCGCCGATCACGCCATCGAGAGGGTGGCGCTGCGACGGCTTTAGCCGAGCGTACTGACCGTCTCCACATCTCGGGATCGCCGCCACGCGAGAGCCGGATCACTTCCGAATCTGTCGATAGCAGACATAGCAAAAGCGGCGTGATTGACCGGAGGCCGAACCGAACTTGACGCTAGGCCTCAAGGCGAAACGATATATCCCGTTAGCGGCGTGAGGGGTTCGTCGGATACGGAACCCAATCGTCCGGATTAGGCACCATGCGGAGCTTGCACGGCTTCGAACATCGCGACGCGAGCGGCCATCGTCTGGGTTCGTCGAAGCCCATTCAGGTTAGGATCCCACCGCCTACAAGAATGTGTGTTTTTTCCGAGCTTGTAATACTGGCCTCGAAGTTGCACCATTGGTACCTAGACGAGCGATTTCGAAGTTCGAATCATATCAGGCGTCGCGATGCAGTCTATTCCCCCCTCCCTCCGCGCGCGTAGCGCGTGGTGGGGAGGGG
>NZ_JBAURI010000105.1:0-13261 GCF_049581145.1 Bradyrhizobium sp. | reverse complement strand
GCGCTCACCGCCGGAGCCGTCGCGGCCACCACCCCGTATTACTACGGCTACGGTCCACGCTACTACTATGGTCCGCGGCCTTACTACTACGGCCCGGGACCGTACGCCTATTATGGCGGCCCGTACTACTATCGCCCGCATTATTGGCGTCATTGGTGAGCAAGAAAGCCCGGCAGATGCCGGGCTTTTTGCTGACGCCGCGCCTCAGGAGCATCGAAACGCTCGCGGAGAGGTGCGTGGACTGAGCTCGACGCGGAACTTGAACGGCTTTCTCAGCTCGGCGCGAGCCCGGAAAGACGATCGAGGCGGCGGCCGCCGCAGCAGGGGCGCAAGGAAAGGACCGGCGAAGCGAGTGAGCAGTCGGCGATGGCCGAAGGCCCAGAAAACGTCGCCCAAGCCACATTGGGCCGGCCGCCGCCGCGTGGTCTACTGAGAGCTGGGGCGAAGTCGATCCGGCCGTGCTATGACAAGCGCGGTCAGTTTCCTGGATGTTCGCCTATGATGGCAGCGGATCTTCACAGCGGCGTGGAACATCTCGGCGAGATGATCGCCGCGGCGAAGGTCATCGTGCCCTTCACCGGTGCCGGCATCTCGACGGAGTCCGGGATTCCCGATTTTCGTTCGCCGGGCGGATTGTGGACGCGCAACCGCCCGATCGCTTTCGACGAATTCATCGCGAGCCAGGACGCGCGCGATGAGGCTTGGCGCCGCCGCTTTGCGATGGAGTCGACTTTCGCCGCAGCCAGGCCTGGGCGCGGCCATCGCGCGCTCGCCTCGCTCTATCGTGCCGGCAAGGTGCCGGCGATCATTACCCAGAACATCGATAATCTGCACCAGGTGTCGGGATTTGCCGCCGATCATGTGGTCGAGCTGCACGGCAACACGACTTATGCCCGCTGTATCGGCTGCGGACGGTGCTACGACCTCTCATGGATCAAAGCACGCTTCGATGCAGATGGCGCGGCGCCCGACTGCATCGACTGCGATGAGCCGGTCAAGACCGCGACGATTTCATTCGGTCAAGCCATGCCGGAGGACGCTATGCAGCGCGCCATCGAGTTGGCGCGGCATTGCGATCTCTTCATTGCGATCGGATCGTCGCTCGTGGTCTGGCCGGCTGCCGGTTTCCCGATGATGGCCAAGGACAACGGGGCGCGCCTCGTCATCATCAATCGAGAGCCTACCGATCAGGACGATCTCGCGGATCTCGTGATCCGGTATGATATCGGAGAAACGCTCGGACCGTTCGTCGGGAACTGATGAATTTGATTCGGATTTGTGCAAGACTGTTCATAGCTCCCAATAATTTTGTTTTTTTTGTATGCGCGGCAGGCGGGAGTGTTATCTTTTGATTCGAAAGATTCGCGTGGCGTGATCCTTAAGTCGTTAAGGATGGGCGCACGGGTTCTGGTACCGCTGCAGGGACGGCGGACCGCTATCATGTGTGGGGTCCGGGTTTATGGGGTCGGACGGATTTGAGTCGAAGAAACTAGGGGTTCCGGTGTCAATCGGGGCATCCTCGGGCCGGATTGGGGCGGGCGAATATTCAAGCGGCGCGCCACGCGATCCGCCTATGGATATGCTTCCGAGCCTCGGTGAGACCGCCAACCTCATTGAAATATCCGGGGTCATCAAATGGTTCGACGCATCGAAGGGTTACGGATTCATCGTTCCCGACAATGGTTGGCCGGATGTACTTCTGCACGTTACCGTGCTTAGACGCGACGGCTATCAAACGGCTTACGAGGGAGCCCGGCTGGTATGCGAATGCGTGCAGCGCTCCAAAGGCTATCAGGCATTCCGTATTCTCTCGATGGACGAGTCGACGGCGATCCATCCAGCGCAGATGTTGCCGCCGCGCACGCATGTCAGCGTGACTCCGACCAGCGGGTTGGAGCGAGCGCAGGTCAAATGGTTCAACCGCTTGCGCGGATTCGGTTTCCTGACCTGCGGCGAGGGGACGCCGGACATTTTCGTGCATATGGAAACGCTGCGGCGGTTCGGCATGACGGAGCTGCGTCCGGGGCAATATGTTCTGGTGCGGTTCGGGCCGGGCTCGAAAGGGATGATGGCTGCGGAGATTCATCCCGAGGCCGGTTCGTCGGCCCTGTCCTCGCATTGACGATCCCATCGCAGGATTGATTTTCAATCATGAGATTGTAGGTTCGGGACGTGCCGGCCGAGCGGGGGGATGCCCGACTGCCGACCCTCCGACGGCGCTGAAGCCGGCAGCGGACGCCTTGCTGCCGGCCCCTCGAACGTGTATCGACAGCGCCATCCCAGCGGTCTCGGGGTATAGCGCAGCCTGGTAGCGCGGCAGTTTTGGGTACTGCAGGTCGTTGGTTCGAATCCAGCTGCCCCGACCAACAATCACAACTGCGTCAGTGAGCGTCAGGGGCCCCGAGCCTTCGGGTTCTCACCCGCTCTTGACGCACTTCCAGACGATACCTTCATCCGAACAAGGCTGATTAGCCCTCAAATGAAAGCGGATGCTCCCAGGCCTGAGCCGGGAGCATCCGAAAGTAAGCGGGTGAATCCGGGGAAGGAGCATCCCGCACGCAGCTAGCAAGCACTGAATCCCGGCGGCGTCTTTGCGCTGAATCAACCGCGACAGTCTGCCCCGTTCGCGGCGTGAGGCCCCGTCGTCTGGCATGAGACGGGCTGCGGTGGAACCAGTCCGCTCGCCCCGCGTTCTCACCTCGTCAGGGTGGGGATTTTTCATGGATACATTGTCGCCGACGGCCGATGCTCTGACGCAGTTTGCGCAGAGATTGCGGCGTTCGAGTATTGCCGAAGGCAAGCCGTTCCCGTTGGGCGCGACATGGGACGGTCTCGGCGTGAATTTCGCGCTGTTCTCCGCCCATGCCACCAAGGTCGAGCTCTGCCTGTTCGACGACAGCGGCGAGACCGAACTCGAGCGTATCGAGCTTCCCGAATATACCGATGAGGTCTGGCACGGCTATTTGCCGTCGGCGCGGCCCGGCACGGTCTATGGCTATCGCGTGCACGGGCCCTACGAGCCGGATGCGGGGCATCGCTTCAATCCGAACAAGCTCCTGATCGATCCCTATGCCAAGCAACTGGTCGGCGAACTGCGCTGGGGGCCGGAGCTGTTCGGTTATCGCCTCGACGATCCCGACAAGGACAAGTCGTTTGATGACCGCGATAGCGCGCCCTTGGTCCAGAAGTGCCGCGTGATCGATCCCGCCTTCACCTGGGGGACCTCACGCAAGCCAGAGACGCCATGGGAGCGCACTATTTTCTACGAAATGCACGTCAAGGGATTCACCAAGCTGCATCCGCTGGTGCCTGAGGCGGATCGCGGCACCTTCGCAGGGCTCGCCAACCCGAACATCCCGGCGTATCTGCGCTCGCTCGGCATTACCGCTGCCGAGCTGTTGCCCATCCATGCCTTCGTTGACGACAGCTACCTGGTCGACAAGGGGCTGCACAACTATTGGGGCTATAATTCGCTCGCCTTCTTCGCGCCCGAGCCGCGTTATCTGCGCTCCCCGCTGGCGACCGAATTCAAGGCGATGGTCAATCAGTGCCACGCTCATGGCATCGAGGTCATTCTCGACGTGGTTTACAATCATACCGCCGAAGGCAACGAACTCGGACCGACCCTGTCCTTCAAGGGCATCGACAATGCCAGCTATTATCGGCTGCTGCCCGATCAGCCGCGCTACTACATCAACGATACCGGTACCGGAAATACGGTGAACCTCTCGCACCAGCGGGTGCTGCAGATGGTCGCCGATTCCTTGCGCTATTGGGCGACCGAGATGCGGGTCGACGGCTTTCGTTTCGACCTCGCCACCATCCTGGCCCGGGAGCCCTATGGTTTCGACGAGGGCGGCGGCTTTCTTGATGCCTGCCGGCAGGATCCGGTGTTGTCCGGCGTCAAGCTGATCGCCGAACCCTGGGACATCGGACCCGGCGGCTACCAGGTCGGACAATTTCCGCCGGGCTGGGCGGAATGGAATGACAAGTTCCGCGACACCGTGCGCAGCTTCTGGAAAGGTGATCCAGGCGTCCTGCCGGATTTCGCCAAGCGCATCACCGGCTCCGGCGATCTCTTCAACAAGCGCGGACGCAAGCCCTGGGCCACCGTCAATTTCGTCACGGCCCATGACGGGTTCAATCTGAACGATCTCGTCTCCTACAACGACAAGCACAACGAGGCGAACGGCGAGGGCAATCGCGACGGTCATTCCGACAACCACTCCTGGAACCATGGCGTGGAAGGGCCGACCGACGACGCCGAGATCATCGCGCTGCGCGAACGACAGAAGCGGAACATGCTGGCGACCATGATCCTGTCGCACGGCACCCCGATGCTGCTCGCTGGCGACGAGTTCGGCCATAGCCAGAACGGCAACAACAACGCCTACGCCCAGGACAACGAGATCGCGTGGCTCGGCTGGCTTGGAATTACGTCACAGGGACGAGCACTGCGCGAGTTCACGCGCAAGCTGATCGCGGCCCGCAAGGCCTTTCCGATCCTCTATCGAAGCCGTTTCGTCGTCGGCTCGCACAACGAGGAGCTCGACGTCAAGGACGTCGCATGGCTGTCGCCGGCCGGCGAGGACATGACGATCGAGCAATGGCAGGATGAAAACAACCGCTGCTTCGGCATGCTGCTGGACGGCCGCGCGCAGGAAAGCGGCGTCAAGCGCCGCGGATCGGATGCGACGCTCTTGCTGATCTACAACGCTCATTTTGACGTGGTGAACTTCACCTTGCCTCAAGTCCCGGAAGGCAAGACCTGGCTCGGATTGATCGACACCAACCAGCCCGACGTGCAGCTTGCGGCCTTTCCGTTCGGCCACGCCTACGCGGTGACCGGCCGCTCGTTTCTTGCCTTCGTCCTGTCGAGCGAGGAGAGCACCACTCGCCGCCTGCGGCAGGGCCTCGATGCCATCCTGGATGTCGCGGAAGCGCCGCTGAGCTGACGCGCAACATGACGGCTGAGCGGAAGCGCGGGTATCGGTTTTCCGAAAGATCATGCTGAGGCAAGCCCCGCGGGAAGCGCGATAGCGCGAGGAACAAAGCCTCCGGGCCAGGGTTGGACCCAAACACCGCCTAGTGAGGAAGAGGGACCATGACCGAAAAAAATCTCAGCGATCTGTTCTTGGATACTTTGAAGGATATCTACTACGCCGAAAAGCAAATCTACAAGTCGTTGCCGAAGATGGCGAAGGCTGCCAACTCCGATCAGCTCCGCCAGGCCTTCGAGAAGCACCACGAGGAAACTGAAGGGCAGATCGAGCGCCTCGAGCAGATCTTCGAACTGATCGAGAAACCCGCCCGCGGCAAGAGGTGCGATGCGATCGAGGGCATTCTCGACGAGGGCAAGGAGATCATGGACGAATACAAGCACGCGCCCGCACTCGATGCCGGCCTGCTGGCCGCAGCGCAAGCGGTCGAGCATTACGAGATCTCGCGTTACGGCACGTTGAAGGCCTGGGCCACCAAGCTCGGTAACAAGGACGTCGTCCGGCTGCTCGACCAGACGCTCTCCGAAGAGAAGAAGACCGACGAGACGTTGACCAAGATTGCGGGCAGCGCAGTCAACGCCGAGGCGGCCTGATCGTCATCGTCGCACGCGTTCAGCCGCCGGTCGCCTGGCCGGCGGCGACCCGCGGCGGCGGCATCTTGAAATGCTTCTTGGCATAGGCGACGATCTCGCGGTCGCTCGGGTGATCGGCAGGTTCGACGGCGACAATGCGATTGCCGATGGCCGCGTGATGATCGCGCAAGAACTTGGCCAGCTCGGTCTTGGCGCCGGCGGGACCGATGATCAGGATTTCACCCGCATCGCTCAGCGCTTTCATGACCTCCGTCAAAAACGCCTTGTCGGGCGAGGCATGGCCGCTGCCGGTCGAATTGGCCTTGTGGTGGAGGTGCTGGGTTGGCAGATGCGGGTGCAGCGTCACCTCGTCGTCGCCGCCGAGACCGATATGGAAGATGCGGGCCTGGGTATGGTCGATCCAGACGACGGCATGAAAATGGTGGGTTGGCATTCTGTTATCCTTGTTGAACGGCTTTGGCCGAACGACCTCGGCGCGCTTGCCGCCCGCTTACCTATAATTTGGCTCTGGTAGCGCCGCCGCAAGGGGGACCATTGATCCAGGTCAAGAGGTTCCCGACACCGCATCGTCAGCCGGGATCTCTTGCTTGCGCTCTCGGCCGAGAACGAATTGGCCGACCGGCCCCTCCACGTGGAATTTCATCCTCGTCATCTGCGCGAACAGGTCGATATCGTTGCTCCCGACCGCGCATCCGCCGAGCCCCATCTCGGTGGCCATCAGATAGAAGGTCTGGAACAATCCACCGACATCCTTCATGATCAGCGAATAGGCGATCCCGCTATATTTCCACGACAGCCGGCCGAACCGCGCTGCCACGGTAACCAGTATTTGGGGGAGGCCAGGGGCGTCGAGGGCGAATTGGGCAGCCCCCAGCATCGAATCGAGCTGCTGCGGGTGCACCGTGATTGCGACCAGCGCGTGGGCGTCGGCGTCATAGTGATAGAAGCCGCGCGCCAGCCCTTCGCAATTGCTGACGGCCAGATAGAGCTCGAGCTCATAGGCGCTGCCACCCGACGGATAGGGCCTTCGCGTGTAATCGAGCACCGGACCGCCGCCGTCGAGATCGAGCGCGCTTTCCCATCGTGACAGCACGCGGGCGGTGCCGTCCAGAAATTGCGCGAGTTCGGGCAGCGTGATCGGCCGCTGCTCGTCGAAGTCGCGCACCGAATGACGTTCGCGGAGCAGGTTTGCGAAGGGAGCCAGAGGCGTCTCGAATTCGCGCAGATCGATCGCCGTTCCCGGCCAACGCTGCCGCACCGCCGGTAACGGCGTGATGGTGCCCACATAGGGATAGACGCCACCGAGCGGATTGGCCTGGCGACCTTCCGTGCTGCGGGTATGAAACAGCAGATCGTGAAAATCCCAGAGCACGAGGCTCTCGTCGCCCTCCTGCGGTCGCAGGCCTTCGCTGCCCGGCTCGACCTTGAACAGGATCTGGCAGTCGAACAGCAGGGCGATCAGCTCGTTTCCCGGAAAATCCCGCTGCAGCCTGAGTTTGCCGATCTTCTGCGGGATGGCGAGCCGGGCCAACGCTGCGGCGATCTGGGCATCGCCGATGCGAAACAGCGCGGTGGCCCGCGGCGATTCCAAGACCATCGCATTGCCGCGTCGCCGCAAGTAAGCGAAGCGCGACAAGGCCAGCGTATCGGAAGCCCCGAGCTTCGGGGCTTGCGGCCAGTAGTCGGGAGTCTGCGGCTCGATGACGACGACGTCCTGATCATCACCCCGGCGAGCGAAGCGGTATTCGAGAAGACCGCTGCGCGCCAGACGCCGCACCAGCAGATCGATTTCCCTGTCGACGGCAGTGCCCTTGGCAAACGACGCCAGCGGCAGCCCGACGCTCAAATCGCGCGCACGCGTTACGGCCTTGGGGCTGAACCTGCCCATCTTGATCGGATAATCGTCAAAGACCGCGGCGATGCTGCCATCGTCGCGCGTTTCGAGGGTGATGCGATCGTTCAACCGGGCGGACAGGACCGGCGGCGCGAATTTTCGCCGTTTCTTGGGTCGGCTGGCGCGCAAGCGTCACCCTCTAGGTGTGGGGCAGGAACGGCGTGAGCTCTTCCTCGGCCAGCGGCCGGTCCAGCAGGCCGAGCTTGACCGGAACGTCGTAGAGCCGGCCGGGCCCGAACCGCTTGTAGAAATGCCGCAGGCCGGGCACCAGAACTCTGACGACGGGAACCCCGACGTCCGGCCGCGTCTGGTCGAGCACGAGGAAATCATAGCCAACGCGGTTTGCGATCTCGACGCAGGCATTGACCTGATCACGGGTGTTGTCGTGCAGCGTCAAGCCGGTGGCCGGCGGCAGCACCGGATTCTCATCCGGCAGCAGGAACGGGTAGTCCTCCAGCCGCAGCGGCGTGACACCGTCCAGCGTCGGCTTCTCGCCACGGGCGCCGCCCATCATGCCGATGGCGAGAAACTGGCTGAGCTCGGTCAGCGCGCGCAGCAATGCGATGCGGCGATCGAAATGCGCGCCGGAGCCGAACTCGATATTCTCCTTGCCATCCTTCACCCAGTGCATCATCGCGACATAGGTGGGAATGCCGAGGTCGCTGGTGATATCGAGCACCCAGACCTTGCGCCCGGCATCGGCGAACTGGGTCTGGATGTCCTGCACATAGGGATCGTCGAACTGGCTCAAGTCCAGCTCGCCACGCCGCAACCGGTTGTACCACCAGATCGCGTAGGCATCCCGCTCCACGAGTTCGAGAAAGCCCTGAACGATGGCTTCCTCGCGGGTGTTGCCGGCAGCGCAGCCGTTGGAATCGGTGTGGGCGTTGCGATAGAAAAAATACAACAGGCCGGTCGGAAAATATTTGAAGCGCTTGTCGCGCAGCGACCAGGCCGGCGACCATTCGATCTTGTCCGAGGGATCAAGCGGGTCGGGGACCGGATGCTGGCCGTCCGACTGGTGGTCGTGCTGCTGATGGACTGGTCTGCTCGCGAATTGTTTTTCACTGAAGAACTGGACGTCATTGGGGAGCACGGCATCGCCCGGGGCGAAATCGGTAAACCGCCGCGTCGATCGAATTTCATCACCCTGGAAGATCCCCGAATAGCGCTCGATCGCTTCCATCAGCGCGCTGGCTTCGCCCTGTTCGGCGGTCGAGCCCTTGCCGAAGCTGCCGCCGGCCAGCCCTGAGCGAAGCTGATCGAGGCTATGCGCCGGCCCGGAGAAATTGTGCTCGGCGAAAAAGTTGGTGTTCATCGGCAGATCGGCCTCGATCCGCTCGAGCTTTTTGACCACCCCTGTGAGAGGGCTTACATGCTTGCGGAACCGGGCGACCGTGGTTCGCGACGACACGGTGCGGTAGCCGCCGCTGGTCATGACCAGCTTGGTGCCCTCGGCCAGCTCGATCGGCTGCGGCGCGCGGCGCAGGTTTTGCAGCTTCTTGCTGCCGCAGGTCGGACATTGCGGGCGATGCGCGACGTAGTGCCTGGCGATCGTTGTGCCGAGCAGGTCGAAGCTCGCGATGTGATCGTTCAGATCGGTACGGAAGTTGGAGGCGATCGCCTTGGCGATCTCGACCGCGGCAAACTGAATCCCGCTCTGTCCGAAAGGACTGCGGGCGAGCGGCGACACCGCGACTGCGCGCGCCGGCGACCGATCGAGGAAGCCCTTGATCTCCCGGTTCCTGATCATGCGATCGAACAGACAGGTCCAGCAGGCGCTTTCGCCAGGCCGGAAAACGGGGCCGACCAGCGGAAACACGCCCGAGGGCTGCACCAGCAGCCACGGCGTCTTGTCGGCCACGCGCTGCTGGTTCAATTCGGCCAATCGCCGCTCGAGATAATCGTTCACGAGCGTGATGGTCAGGTCTGGCGCCCGCTTGACGACGTTGACGCCGAGTTCGCCGAGCGCCGCGGTGAGCTCTTTGGCGCCTTCGACGTCGAACGCTTCAACGCGCACACGGCAACTGCCGAGATTCTGTTCCGCGGTTTCCGGCGGGAGCCCGATTGTCGCCCAATAGCCCGCCACGGTATCGCCGGACGCGTAGGTCGTCGGGATCACATAGCGGCGGTCGGTCAACCGCTTGATGGCTTCCTCGATCTTGTCGGCGGGATATTTCTTATGCAGCTCGCCGACGAGAGCCTGCCCGCTCTTGCCGCCCTTGCCGATCGCGGAGGCCAGCGCACAATAGAGCTCGCCGTGCAGGAAGAATTTCCGGTCCTCGGAATACAGGCACACGACATCGGGCGGCATGACGTAGGCGGTAAAATTCGGGGCGAATTGCAGGCCTTTGCCGGCCTTGCGCTTGGGGCTGGTTTTTCGATCGACTTTCATCGTGTAGGCACGCATGATTTACCTGCTCCTTGCGGATCGCGGCGCATGGCAGACTCTCCGGCTGGGTCGCTGGAACTCATATCCGGCCGCGCGCTAACATTTTTCGTTTGACTTGGAAACCCGTCCGCTGGGCGAACCCGGACTACGCGAGCTTGCCGAGCCGGTCAGGCTTGTTTTGCAAGCAGACACAAATCGGCCGGGTCGACGACGTCGAACCCGGCCATGACATTTCGTGCTCTTTCAACGTAAGCGCTGTAGGCCTGGAAAGCCTGGATGCAGGATTGGGCTCAGCAAAAGCGGCAAATGCCCCATGAGGCACAGCAGGATCCGCAACCACCGCAACCGCAGCCGCAGCCTCGGAAACAACCGCATCCCCTGCCGCCGCAGCCTCTGCCACAGCCATGGCAGCCACAGCCCCTTGCTACTTGCTGGAGGCCAGTGCCGACGGTGTTTTCCTTGTCGAAAACGTGGAAGGTTGACAAGCTGATGTCTGCCATTTCCTCCTCGCCGAGGACGAATGACTGGTTCGGCTCGAAGCTCAGTTTTTGCGGGGCGTCGGTATCCGGCATGGTCGAGGCGGCAGCGCTGCCCGCCAGC
This sequence comes from Bradyrhizobium sp., assembly GCF_049581145.1. Lineage (GTDB taxonomy): Bacteria > Pseudomonadota > Alphaproteobacteria > Rhizobiales > Xanthobacteraceae > Bradyrhizobium. The sequence continues at coordinate 2,782 of NZ_JBAURI010000105.1, read as the reverse complement.
GAAAAAGTCAATCCGGCAGCGCCCAGTGCCGGCACAGCGGCTTTTGCAATGCTCTTCCGCTTCGAAGCCTGCTTCACTCGTGACATCGTCGCATCCTCCATACCTGTAAGACCTGTTTCGATTCCAGCCGCTGCGATCCTACGCAAGGCCACTCTCTCGCGCAAGCCGCACTCGGTCACTATCATGTTGTTTTACATTCAGTTTCCATTCATCTTGATGAATGAGGTTGGCGTAATTCTCCTGTCAAATTGCCATCATCATCGGTCTACGACGATCCCGCGTCGCACACACGATGCTGCTCCGCACGGTCCACATTCGAGAAGTCACGATGATCGATGATCAAGGCCGCTTCGTCTGGTATGAGCTTTTGACCACGGATGTGGCGGCGGCGCGGAAGTTCTATGGCGACGTCGTCGGTTGGGGCGCGCAGGACGCCTCGACACCGAAGATCGCCTACACGCAGTTGATGGCGGCAACGGCTCCGGTGGGTGGGTTGATGGAACTGCCGGAGGAGGGCAGAAAAATGGGGGCGACGCCGAGATGGGTCGGCTATGTCGCCGTCGATGACGCGGATGCCGCGACCGACCGCCTCAAGGGCCTCGGCGGCAGGGTCTACGTGCCGGCGACCGACAGCAACATCGGCCGCATTGCCGTGATCGCCGATCCGCAGATGGCGACACTCGGCATGGTCGCAGGCCTGAAGCCAGCCCGCGCGGCCGCCGCGCCGGACCAGCCGCTTCAGGTCGGGTGGCATGAGTTGCTGGCCGCGAATTCGAAGCAGGCCTTTGCCTTCTATCAAGAGTTGTTCGGCTGGCAACCGGTGCATGTCGAACCGGGCTCGCTGGATTCGTATCAGTCGTTTGCCATCGGCGGCGCCGAGATCGGCGGCATCTTCACCAAGCTCGCCCGGGCGCCACTGCCGTTCTGGCTGTATTATTTCAATGTCGCCGACCTCGCCGTGGCGCTGCAGCGCGTAAAGTCCGGCGGCGGCCGCGTGGTGCAGGGCCCGAACGCATTGCCGGGCGACAGCTGGATCGCCCGTTGCATCGACCCGCAGGGCGCGATGTTCGCGTTGCAGGGGCGCTCCAGCCCGCTCGTGGAGGCGCCCGCGAACGAACTCGGCTGGACCACCGAATGGGGCGGCTTTGCATCGAGAGGCCGCGTTGTCTTGACGTCGTCTGCCAAGTCGTCTGCCAAATCGCCGGCCAAGCCGAAGCGCTAGGCCGAAGCTCCAGCCGTGGCCTTGGGTGGTGCCGCCTTTGCGGCCGGCTTGTCCTGCCGCTTCGACCAGGAGATGTAGTAGGCCACCGTGGTCATGATCGCGATTCCGGCGAGGCTGACGAGAATCTGCGCCAGCAGCGATCCCGAGCTCAGGATCAGCGTGAAGTGGGCGACAAAGGACAGGAAAACGCCGACGCAGAACACCGCCAGCGATTGCTGTCCGCAGACGATCGCCGGATCGAACACCCGCCATTCGAGTCCGAGCCAGGTTTTCGGCACCAGCCTCACGACCATGACCGCAACCACGACGAAATGCAGGAAGCGATAGGGCGCCATGAAGGTCTTGTCGTTGGGATTGAAGGCCGAATACAGCCATTCCGGGAACATCGCCCCGAAATCTGAGAACCTGCCGGCCATGGTCATGATCAGCGCAAAGATCAGATAGGCGACGCAGAGGTACAGCGTGATCTTCGAGTTGATGAGGGCAGCCGCTTTCCTGGCGCCGCCGAGCGCGCACCATGAGCCGAACACGAACATCACCTGCCAGCAATAGGGATCGAAATACCAGGTCCCTGCCGGATAGGCCGTGAAATTCCAGCCGAACCACCAGGCCGAAAGCCACAACACGATGGATGCCGCCATCGTCAGGTCGGGCTGGCGCAGCATCAGCCAGAGCACCGGCGGGAAGAATCCCATCAGCACGATGTAGAGCGGCAGCACGTCAAGATTGACCGGCTTGAATTTGAGCAGCAATCCCTGGCCCAGCGTTTGCGTCGCGTGGTCGACGAGGCCTGCGACATTGAACTCGTTGATGATCTCGGAATCGCCGAAGCGCTGCGCGAGGAAACTGATCGCGACGATGTAGATCACGAACAGAATGATGTGCGCGACATAGAGCTGCCAGACGCGTTTGAACAGCCGGGTCGCACCGACGAGGAAGCCGCGCTCGATCATCATCCGCGCATAGACGAAGGAGGCGGTGTAGCCGGAAATGAAGACGAACAGATCCGCGGCATCGGAAAACCCCCAGTTCCTGGTCGTGATCCAGTTCACGGCATTGTCCGGGATATGATCCAGAAAAATCGCCCAGTTCGCGATACCGCGAAACAGGTCGAGACGGAGATCGCGCCCCTTCTCGGGCAGGATTGCATTGATTTTCATGGGGCGCCGTTTTGCGAGATGCTCTCAAGAAAGGGATCGAACCGAAGCTGGCAGCTCAAGGCCGTTCCGGAATTGTCGCGTTGCTGCATGGCGATTGTCACCGCGCGGCAGAATGACTATACCGGTCCGTAGCGAGGCGACATCCGGGACGGGAATCACCGATCGAAGCCGTGATCGGGTTGGTGTATCCTGCCCTGGACGTCTCCGCCATGTGCTTAAATATTGCATTTCTGAAGGGATATCGCCATCCATGACCGCTCGCATTTTTAAACCCGCCAAAAACGCGATGCAATCAGGCAAGGCCAAGACGCGGGAGTGGCAGCTCGAGTACGAGCCCGAGCTGCCGCGTTCGATCGAGCCGCTGATGGGCTGGACTTCCTCGAGCGACATGAAGCAGCAG
>NZ_JBAURI010000104.1:0-1533 GCF_049581145.1 Bradyrhizobium sp. | reverse complement strand
GAGCAATTTGCGTCGCCTTTCCGACCGATAAGCGGCGTGCTAGCAAAACGAAATCAAACACAGGCCAAGCGATGGACCCCATCTTCGTCACCCGTGGCGCTGCGAATGCCGTCCCGATCTGGTTCGTCACCGCGGCGAATTATGCCGACGTGCGCAAGGTTTTGGGTCCAGAGCTTTCAGGCTTCGCCGAGGCCACGGCATTTGAGGCGAAGGCGGGGCGCTCTCTTCTGCTGCCGGGCCAAAACGGCAAAAGCGCGCTGGGCGGCGTGCTGTTCGGGCTGGAAGGGCCGGACGACACGCAAGATCCGTTTCTGCCCGGCCGGCTGGCGCAGCTCTTGCCGGCGGGCACCTACCGCTTCGCCAACGAGCCGCACGATGCGCGGCTTGCCGCCCTTGCCATCGCGCTCGGCCTCTATCAGTTCACCCGTTATCGCAAGGCGGAGTCGCGCGCGATCAAGCTCGATCTGCCGCAAAGCGTCGACCGCGACGACCTTGCCCGCATCGTCGAAGCGGTGACGCTGGCGCGCGATCTGATCAACACGCCGGCAAACGACATGGGGCCGGCGCAGCTCGAACAGGCCGCGCGCAAGCTCGCCGCGCGCCACTCCGCCACCATCAACGCCGTGGTCGGCGAAGAGCTGTTGGACAAGAACTTTCCGCTGATCCACGCCGTCGGCCGCGCCGCCACCAGCGCGCCGCGGCTGATCGATCTCACCTGGGGCGACGACAAGCACCCGCGCGTGACGCTGGTCGGCAAGGGCGTCTGCTTCGACACCGGTGGCCTCGACATCAAGCCCGACAGCGGCATGCTCAATATGAAGAAGGACATGGGCGGCGCTGCGACCGCGCTGGCGCTGGCCTCGATGATTATGGCGCGCGGGCTGAAAATCCGGCTGCGCGTGCTCATTCCGGCGGTGGAGAATTCGATCGCCGGCGCGAGTTTCCGCCCGCGCGACATTTACACCTCGCGCAAGGGCATCACCGTCGAAATCGGCAATACCGATGCCGAAGGCCGTCTCGTTCTCGCCGATGCGCTGGCGCTGGCCGACGAGGACAAGCCTGAACTCATCGCCGACTTCGCGACGCTGACCGGCGCCGCGCGCGTCGCGCTCGGCCCCGACCTGCCCGCCTTTTTCACCGACGACGACGCGCTCGCCGCCGAGCTGATGCGCCATGGCTTGGCCGAGAACGATCCGCTGTGGCGGCTGCCGCTGTGGCGGCCCTACGAGGCGATGCTGGATTCCAAGGTCGCCGATATCAACAATGTCGGCGGCAGCCAGGGCGGCGCCATCACCGCGGCCCTGTTCATGCGCCGTTTCGTGACCGCGAAATCCTGGCTGCATGTCGATCTGTTTGCCTGGACTGCGGCGGCCAAAGCGGGCCGGCCCGAGGGCGGCGAATTGCAGGCGGCGCGCGCGCTCTACGCCATGCTCGCGGCGCGCTACGGCTGAGCAATATCAATGATACGGATCTCGGCTTTCACCCACCGCTCGTCTCCGCGAAAGCGGGGACCCATAGCAATAATGGCAACAT
>NZ_JBAURI010000103.1:0-3278 GCF_049581145.1 Bradyrhizobium sp. | reverse complement strand
CAGCAGGCCCGGCTTTGGCGCGGGCGGAGCGGCGGGTACCGCTGCTGCCGCAGCCGGCGCGGCGTCCTGCTCGGGTGGCGGAGGCGGACGGGTGACCTCGGGATGCTCGATGTCGAACCACTGATAGCATTTCGGCGGCTTGCCGGCGAAGCCGCGCGAGCAATTCGAATAGCCGAACGGCAGCCCCATCTTGAATGCAAAATAGGCGCGCAGGAAGTAGACGAAGTCGGCGCAGTCGGGGCGAAGTCCGGTCTGCGTGATGTCCTCGTTGCGTCCCAGATAGTTGAACAGAAAATTGCGCGATCGGTCGCGCAGCACTTCGTACCAGACTTTCCAGGACAGATCCTGGTCGGGCGGCGCGTCGAACAGCTTTTCGATCCACGCCGAGAACAGAGCTTCGTTCGTGCTATTCCAGTTATTGCGCACCTGCCAGATTTTTCCCGGCGGCGTGCGCAAGGGCTCCGGCTTGCGCGCACTGACGACGATCTCGCGGGTGACCGGGCGGCAATCCGCCGACGCAGCATCGCGCTCCAGCATCGCGTGCCAGGTACCGGCGGCGGGTGCTGCAACCTCGGCGAACCAGGAATAAGGCGGCCCGCCGTGCCGGTCCGGCGATTTGACCGCGACGCTGCCATTGGGCGCGATCAGCGACAGCACGCCCTCGACCGGCTTCTCGGCGACGATCATGACGCGCAACGGCGCCCCGATCCAAGGCGCCAGCGGCGATGGCAGTACCGTCAACTCGGCCGAGGTCGGACAAGCTTCGGATGCTGCTGCGGCTGGAGATTCCGCGACCGAGAACAGCAAGAGGAAAAATCCGCCTGCGACGAGCAGGAATGCCGTCGCAGCGGCAGCAAAGCGGCGCGCAAGAAGCATTTCAATGTCACCTTGCCAAGGAACCCGGAACAGGGCCCCCGGAACCTGCATCGACCCGTCGACGAGCAGGATTGCACGATAGCGAATTAACCGGGACAAGTCAGCGGAATTGAATCCGATTTTGATTTTGCGGGCCGCCACCGGCACCAAAAGTGGTCCCTCGCGGTCCGAAGAGAAGCATTGCAGCGCGGGCGAACATTGGGGCATTGAAGGCTGCGAGCATGCGCGGTCGTTTTCCTTGGTTCCGACACCAGTTCGCCGCAAGCAGGAAGAGCCGCATCATGATTGGCACGGCCTTTTGGTCAATCGCGGCCGATGTCGTTTATCAGCGAGGCCGATGTGCGCGCAGGCCTCGCTGAAAAGGAGAGAAGATTTTCATGTCCTTGCCAGCCTCAGGCGGCGAATTGAAGCTTCGGCCAGGTCGATTTGCCATCACCATTGAAGCGTTGACGGGCGCCTGCATACTGGTTGCCTGCGTCTGGTCACTGGTCGTGGTTTCGACGGCCGACGCTGCATCGACGATACCCGTGGCCGCTGAAAGCGGCATGGTGGTCAGCGCACAGCACCTTGCGACCGAGGTCGGGGTCAACGTTCTCAGGCGCGGCGGCAGCGCGATCGATGCTGCGGTCGCGGTGGGATATGCGCTGGCGGTGGTCTATCCGGCCGCGGGCAATCTGGGCGGAGGCGGCTTCATGACGATCTGGTTTGCCGATGGACGAAAGACCTTCCTCGATTTTCGAGAAAAGGCTCCCCGCGCAGCGGGCCGGGACATGTACCTGGACAAGGGTGGAAAGGTCATCAAAGGCCTGAGTACGATCGGCTGGCTGGCAGTTGGCGTACCGGGCACCGTGTCGGGTCTGGAATATGCGCGCCAGAAGTACGGGTCGATGACGCGGGCAGCGTTGATCGAGCCGGCGATCGAGCTTGCCGAGGATGGTTTCATCCTGCAGCAAGGCGATGTCGACATGCTCGCTTCCGCGACCGAGGATCTCAGACGACGTCCAGCTACCGCCGAGATTTTTCTCAACAAAGGACGGCCTTTTGTCGCTGGCCAGAGGCTCGTGCAGCGTGACCTCGCGGGAACGCTACGCTCGATCAGGAAGCAGGGCGTTGACGGCTTTTATAAGGGCCGCACCGGCGCGGCGATCGTCATGGCCAGTCGGGCAGGCGGAGGAATCATCGATCAAGCAGATCTCGATCGCTACAAGACGCGTGAGTTCCCGCCCATCGCGTGCGATTACCGCGGCTATCACGTCATCTCGGCGCCTCCGCCGAGTTCGGGCGGCATCGCGATCTGCGAGATGCTGAACATTTTGGAGGGCTATCCACTCCGGGAACTAGGTTGGGGATCCGCGCAGGCACTGCATTACGAGATCGAGGCGATGCGTCACGCCTATGTCGACAGAGACAGTCTCGTTGGTGACCCGGATTTTGTCGGCAATCCCAGCCGGGAGCTGGTCGGGAAGAGCTACGCCGCAAAAATCCGGGATTCCATACAGCCGGACAAGGCCGGCGTCTCCACCGAGATCCGACAGGGTGTCGCGCCCCACGAGGGCAGCAACACAACGCATTTCTCGATCATCGACCATGCCGGCAATGCAGTTTCGATGACATACACGCTCAATGACTGGTTCGGAGCGCGGGTCATTGCCACCGGGACAGGCGTGTTGATGAACGACGAAATGGACGATTTCACGCCGGACGCAGGCGTCGCCGACATTGCAGGCGTCGCCGACATTCACGGCTCTGTCCAGGAAGACGCGAATGCCATCGCACCGGGCAAGACACCCCGAAGTTCGATGAGTCCGACGATCGTCACGAAGCATGGCAAGCCTGTGCTCATTCTCGGCACGCCGGGCGGAAGCCGGATTATCACCACCGTCCTGCAGACGATCCTGAACGTCGTCGATTTCCAGATGAACATTCAGGAAGCCGTCGATGCGCCTCGCATCCATAATCAATGGCTGCCGGACGTGACATATATCGAGCGGTACGCTGTGTCGCCTGACACCCGCAGAGTGCTGGAGAGCATGGGGCATCGCTTCGAGGATTCGCAGCCGGCCAACCACGTCGCCGCGATCATTGTCGGAGCACCGAGTCTTGGCGGCACGGCGATCGGTCGAAACAGGTTCTATGGTGCGAACGATCCGCGTGGCGGCACCGGACTGGCGCTGGGCTACTAGCGTATTCGGCGGTTACCGAGCCTTTGCGGCCACCCATCCGGCGTCGAGAGCGGATATGGTCCGGCTCAAATCGGTTCTTTGGCTTTGATGGTGCCCCAGCGCAGGATGGCCGCATAGAGCGTATCCGGCTGGATCGGCTTGGTGAGGAAATCATTCATGCCGGCGGCGCAGCACTCTTCCCGCTGCCCCACCAGGGCGTTGGCGGTCAGCGCGATGATC
>NZ_JBAURI010000102.1:0-2241 GCF_049581145.1 Bradyrhizobium sp. | reverse complement strand
GCCGCCGCGATCGACCGCGTCAAGGCACCGGCCGGCCTCGACCTCGGCGCCATCACGCCGGAGGAGATCGCGATGTCAATCCTCGCGGAGATCACCGTGGAGCGGCGGCGGGGACAGCGCACGTCTTCCAACAGTTAGGAGTTTTGCAAGTGCAGATGAATGACAGCCAGCGGATCCTGGCCTCGAAAGACAAGGTGTGGGCCGCGCTGAACGATCCCGAAGTGCTGAAGACATGCATTCCCGGCTGTCAGGCGCTGGATATGACCTCGCCGACCGAGATGACCGCGACCGTGGTGTTCAAGGTCGGGCCGGTGAAAGCGACGTTCGGCGGCAAAGTGACGCTGTCCGATCTCGATCCGCCGAACAGCTATCGGATTTCCGGCGAAGGCTCCGGCGGGGTTGCCGGTTTTGCCAAGGGCGGCGCGGCGGTGCGGCTGGAAGCCGAAAGTGCTGACATCACCATCCTGCATTATGAGGTCGATGCCCAGATCGGCGGCAAGCTGGCGCAACTCGGCGGCCGGCTGATCGACTCCACCGCGAAGAAGCTCGCCGGCGAGTTCTTCGCATCGTTCGGCGCGGCGGTCGGCGGAGTGCCTGCGGAAGCGGAGATGCCCGCGGCAGCGGAAGGCGGCAAGACCGGCTGGTTAGGCAAGCTGACCGGCACGGCGTAGCTGACCGGCGCGGCGCAGGTCCTGCGGATGCAGCCGCGGCCATGACGGCGCAATGAAGAAGCGCTCTATTGCTCGGCATCGTCGGACTGGCCGAATTGATGCTGCATGACTATGCTCTGCCCGGCAGTGAAAGGCCGAGGCGGGATGACCATGCAGGCGACGTCGATCGATGTGTTTCGCGTTCCGACCGGCGGGCCGGGAGACGTCACCGGCCTGCTGGCGCTGATTTCGTCCGGCGCGCTCGACCCGTCGTCGATCATTGCGGTGCTCGGCAAGACCGAAGGCAATGGCGGGGTCAACGATTTCACCCGGGAATACGCCGTGGCCGCGCTGTGCGCCGCGCTGGCGCCCCGTCTGGGACTCGATCCCCGCGCGGTCGAGGAGAAGATCGCCTTCGTGATGTCGGGCGGCACGGAAGGGGTGTTGTCGCCGCATCTGACCGTGTTCGCGCGCAACGAAGTCGCGACGACGTCGCCGAAAACTTCGCCCGACAACAAGCGCCTGAGCATCGGCATCGCGCACACCCGCGAGTTCCTGCCGGAGGAGATCGGCCGCGACGCGCAGATCGAGGAAACCATGCACGCCGTTCGCCATGCGATGGCGGACGGCGGCATCGATGATCCCAGTGACGTTCACTTCGTGCAGGTCAAGTGTCCCTTGCTGACCAGCGAGCGCATGGCAGCCGCGGCCGCGCGGGGACACAAGGCGGTGACCTCGAGTGCCTATGCATCCATGGGCTATTCACGCGGCGCGTCGTCGATCGGCGTGGCGCGGGCGCTCGGCGAGGTGGCCGAGAACGTCGGCGAAGCGCGGGTGCTGAAGGATTGGGATTGTTTTTCGTCCGTCGCCTCGGCCTCCGCCGGCATCGAGCTGATGCAGAATGTCGTGATCGTGATGGGCAATGCGCAGGCCTCGCAAAGCCGGTTCGTGATCGGGCATGCGGTGATGCGCGACGCGATCGATTTTCCCGCCGTGCTGCAGGCGATCAGGAGCGTCGGGCTCGATCCGTTCGACATGCAATCGCAAGCCCGGCTGGTCAATGCCTTCGCCAAGGCCGAGGCCTCGCCGGACGGCGTCGTGCGCGGTTGCCGTCACACCATGCTGGAGGATTCCGACATCAACGCGACGCGTCACGCCCGCGCCGCGGTGGGCGGGCTGGTCGGCGGTCTTGCGGGGACAGGCGCGATCTATGTCTCGGGCGGCGCCGAGCATCAGGGGCCGCCCGGTGGCGGCCCGATCGCGGTCATCGCACGGGTGTGAGCAGCCTCGAGGAGCAGTTGCTTGGCCGCCACGTGTTCACCAACATATCCGAGTGGCCACCCTCAGTTGGTCAACACAATTCAAATAAACCGACGACGTTTCCATGAAATCTGTCATTTCCAAACCCTCAGATGTCATCCCGAGGCATGATCCAGGAACAGCGCTTCCGATTTTCAGAAATTGTTCTTGACGCTCACCCCAAATCACCTGCATAGTCCCGCCATCCTGTCCCACAGAGGGGCGTTCCGGATCGTCCAGAGACGCGGGGCAGGATGCGGTGGACGCGGCAGCGTCAGGCGTGACACGTGAT
>NZ_JBAURI010000101.1:0-9885 GCF_049581145.1 Bradyrhizobium sp. | reverse complement strand
GATCATCGCGCTGACCGCCAACGCCCTGGTGGGGCAGCGGGAAGAGTGCTGCGCCGCCGGCATGAATGATTTCCTCACCAAGCCGATCCAGCCGGATACGCTCTATGCGGCCATCCTGCGCTGGGGCGCTGCGAAGCCGAACAACCGTGCCGAACCGCAAAGCGCGTAGCCGAACGGCGGGCTGTCCGGTATTTCGATTCGATTTCCGAACAGGTCTCAACCATCGTCATTCCGGGGCGATGCCAACGCGCCGCGAAGCGGCAGGTTGGCATCGAAACCGGAATCTCGAGATTCCGGATTCGAGCGGAGCCCGTCAGCGGGCCGCTCGCGGCGCGGACCCCTCGACGCCCCGCAAATGACCGCGAACGGGAGGCCTCAACGTCCGACCAGTTGGTCGGCGAAATACGCGATGGTCTTGCGATAGATCTCGGCGTGATTCCATTCGCGCATCGCCTCGAAATTCTCGCTGCCCTCGCCATAGGGCGCGCCCATCTTGAAGCCGTTGGTGTGCAGCAGATTGGCGGTCGACGCCAGCACGTCGGGAACGCTGTGGCGCAGATCGACGCGGCCGTCGCCGTCGAAATCGACGCCGTATTTGATGTAGGATGACGGCAGGAACTGCGTCTGGCCGATTTCGCCGGCGCCGGCGCCGATCATCTCGCGCAACGGCAAATCACCGCGCTGCACGATCTGCAGCGCCGCCAGCAGCTCGCCCTGGAACAATTCGGAGCGGCGGCAATCATGGGCAAGCGTGGCGAGCGTCCGGATCACCGGCTGTCGGCCCATGTCGCCCCGGCCGAAATCGGTCTCCAGGCCCCAGATCGCGACCAGGATCTGGCGCGGCACGCCAAACCGCTGCTCGATCCGCGACAGCAGCGCGGCGTTCCGCTGCAGCATGGCGCGGCCGCCATTGATGCGGCCGGTGCCGACGCGGGTCGAGACATATTGCTCAAAGCTCTTGTTGAAGGTGTAGCGCTGGCGGCGATCGAAGGCGAGCACTGCCTGGTCTTCCTGCAGGCCGCCGAAGGCCTGCGAGATCACTTCCTGCGAGACGCCGGCCCCTTCCGCCTCCGTCGACATGCTCGCCAGGAACGAATTGAAATCGCCGCCGCAACGCGCGGCGAGCGCGGGGGCGGCCGCGAGCGACGCAACAAACAAAGCGGCCAATCGAAGCTTGAGCATGCTGGTTTCCTTTGAAAAATCCACGCGCTGCCGACCATGCCACAGCGGAAACAGGCCCGTCAAAACGGCGATGCTGTCCGGATGCGCCGGTCTGGCACACCTCGCTTGATCCGCATCAACATACGCCCCGCTCGCTACGCCTAGGCTGGAACAAAACGGAGAGCCGCGATGATCGGAATTACCCTGACCACGGACCAGATCCGTAACGCGCCACCGCAGGTGCGGCAGTGGATCGAGCACGAGGTGATCGCAAGCCTCGGGCTCGCGGCCGACGCGCCGGCCACCCCCGCGCCGCCGCCGCAAATGGCGCATCTCGTTGCCTGCAGCGCCGAGGAAGCGGCCGCCATGCTGTCGCAACTTCAAGGCGTGCTGCCGGCCGCCAACGTGTTCCTGGAATTCGCCCGTCCCGGCGTGTCCTATGGCCAGCCGGCGGTGATGACCTTCCGCCTGATCGACATCCTCCACCATACCAAGCTGCAAAATGTCGGACAGGTGCTGGCCTGCCTCGACCTGATCAACAAGTCGCTCGCGCAAGTGCGCAACGACCCCTCGGTGCGGTTCTGCGGTTTCGACAATGAGGGGCATTGCTTCATTGCGCCGGGGAGCCAGCAGAGCATCGCGCGGCTCTGGCGCGACGTGATCGCGAGCCAGCACGGCGCGGCCGACGACGCGGTGAAGCCGGCGGTGACCTCCGCGGCCTGAGCATCGGACGCTTGGACGGGACGCGAAGCGGTGCTATTTTTGCGCCGCGCCGCATTCGACGACCCGCGAGCCTTGATGATGGACGACCCACGAGACAGGCGAGCCCAACAAGGGCACGACGACACCACACCGCGCGGACACGCCGGCCTGTTGCGAAAGCCGCTGTTCCGTCTGCTCGCAATCAACCTCGCCGTCGGCGCGGCCATGGCGGTATTTCTGGTCGGCGGGCTGCTGGCGATCAATCCGGGCGGCTTGCGGGATCTGATCTTCGGCGATCGCGACCCCGCCGTCCCGCTTGTCGTCCTGCTGCTGTCGTTCTTCGTGACCTTCGGCTCGGCCGCGATGGGCACCGCCATCATGGCGCTCGGCCAGCGCGAGGACCTTGACGGCCCGCCGCGCGGCCCACGCCGGCTTGCGCTGCAGCGCCTGCTGCGATCGGTTCGACCGTAAGCGGCGAAGTTGGCCGCTGACAGTTCGCCGCCACGCTGGTTTTGCACCTGCCGGTCCGGATACCCTTCGGTATCAGCATCGGTCGGCGTCACCAGCGCCCGTTGCGCTTGTTCCAGGCAAACAAAGCGTCCGCGAACCGGTCATAGCCAAACCGCGTCACCGGCCGCATCAGCCGGTTGCCTAGCAGCGTTGCCAGAAAGCCCTCGCCCGGCGTCACCCGCCAGATCGCGATCGCGACATCGGCGCCGACGATCAGCCGCCCGGTCTCGTCGGTCGCGTGCAGCCTGCGGCGCACGTCATCGACCGAGGCGCCATAGGCCGCGAGCGCATCAGGCTGTTCGTTGATGTCCCTGAAAGAAACGTGGCCGGCGCGGACCGCCGCCAACAGCCGGTTATGCTGCCAGTCGATCCCGGCGTTACAGACCGGGCAGCGTGTGTTGTACCAGACGACGAGGCGGTGGCCGGTCATGAGGGGCTCCGGCACGTCGATAGGGTGTCGTCGTTGAAGGCGTGATGCATCGGCCCCGACGATGGCGATCGATCGCGGTCAAAGGGAGGCGGCCTCTTGCAGAAATCGATGAGAAGGTTGGCAGGCGACGGGCTTGCGGCCCTCTGTTGGAGCGTATCCCGTGGCGAGCAACGATCATCGTCAACTGCCGATAGTACGACAAACTCCGCCGGTCCCGGCCTGAGCCGGGACCGACCAACAAAAGCCTGTGGTTATGGACCCCACTTTCGCGGGGACGACGCGGAGGTGTGGCGCGAGCTACTCCGCGGTCCAGCCGCCGTCGATCGAGAGATTCGAGCCGGTGATCTGGGCGGCGTCGTCGCCGCACAGGAACAGCGCCAGCGCGGCGACCTGCTCGACCGTGACGAACTCCTTGGTCGGCTGCGCGTCCAACAGCACGTCCTTGATGACCTGCTCCTTGGTCATGTTGCGCGCCTTCATGGTTTCGGGGATCTGGTGCTCGACCAGGGGGGTCCAGACGTAGCCCGGGCTGATGCAGTTGCAGGTGATCTTGAAGGTCGCAAGCTCCAGCGCCACGGTCTTGGTGAGGCCGGCGATACCGTGCTTGGCCGAGACATAGGCCGACTTGAACGGCGAGGCCACCAGCGAATGCGCCGACGCGGTGTTGATGATGCGGCCCCAGCCGCGCTTCTTCATGCCGGGCACCGCGGCGCGGATGCCATAGAATGCCGAGGATAGGTTGATCGCGATGATCATCTCCCATTTCTCGGGCGGAAACTCCTCGATCGGGGAGACGAACTGAATGCCGGCATTGTTGACGAGAACGTCGACCGAGCCGAAGGTCTTTTCGCCGAGCGCGATCATGCCGGCGATCTCGGCCGGCTTGGTCATGTCGGCCGGCGAATGCACCGCCTTGACCTTGAAGTCGGATTCGATGGCGGCGCGCTCCTTCTCGATGTCGGCCGCCGCACCCATGCCGTTCAACACGATGTTGGCACCGGCGCCGGCGAAAGCGCGGGCATAGGCGAGCCCGATGCCGCTGGTCGAGCCGGTCACAACGGCGGTCTTGCCTGTCAACGTACCCATCATGGTCACTCCTTCTTGAGGGGATTGTCTTCGTCGGAGAGATCGTAGGTCACCATGGTCTCACCGGACTGCGGCCGCTCCAGCCATTCCTTGTGGCGCATCGACAGATGAACGTCACGCACACCCGATTCCCAATGCTCGACCATGGCGATATGCGAAAAATCGTAATCCTTGGACGAAGTTTCGTAGTTCTTGCTCTTGTAGATCAGATGCACCACCGTGACGGTGTTCTCCTTCACGGCCTCGCGCAGGAATTTCGCCGACGGATCGTCCTTCAGGCCATCGGGCAATTTGCCGATCAGGTCGCGGACCGCCCTGCGGGCATTGTGAATCTGGCGATTCTTGTCGGTGTTCATGCGGGTGCGGCTGGAGAAGCGGATGTCCTTTTCGCGCTCGGCGGCCTCGAGCAGCGTGACCGGCAGCGGCCCGCGGGCGCTGAACAGGTCGACCTGGAAGATCAGCAGGTCCTTGCTTGTTTCAGCCTCCAATACGTAATCGAGCGGCGTATTGGTGGCGACGCCGCCGTCCCAATAATGCTCGCCATCGATGACGACGGACGGAAAGCCCGGCGGCAGCGCGCCGGAGGCCATGATATGTTCGGGGCCGATCCGCTTGCCGAGCCGATTGAACTCGACATTGTCGAAATAGCGGAAATTGCCCGAGGTCACTCCGACCGCGCCGACGCTGAGCCGGCATTGCAGATCGTTGATGCGGTCGAAATCGACCAGCCGTTCCAGCGTCCGCCGCAACGGCGCGGTGTCGTAATAGCTTTGCGCCTCCGGGCTGCCCTGTGGCCACAGCGGCGCCGGCGGCACGCGCGGCGTGAAGAAGCCCGGGACGCCGAAAGTGGCGATGATCGCCGCACTGGTCTCGTTGAACAGCGAACGGCTGCGGTCGCCATTCGAAATCGGCGTCCACGGCACCGGAGCCGAGACCATCTCCCAGAACTCTTTCAGCTTGTCGACGCGCTTGTCCGGCGCGTTGCCGGCGATGATCGCAGCGTTGACGGCGCCGATCGAGATGCCGGCGACCCAATCCGGCTGGAAATCGCTGCGACAGAGCGCCTGATAGGCGCCGGCCTGATAGGAGCCGAGCGCGCCGCCGCCCTGCAGGACCAGCACGCGCTCCGCGTTCGCGGGTGTCCGTGCCGGCGCGTGTTCGTCATGGTCCGTCATGATCGTCCGTATGGGGCGCCGGTCAAAAGAACAAAAGAAGCGCTCGCAAACCGGCAACGTGGCGTCAGATCGGCATGGCGTCAACCGGCGAGACCGCCGGCCGACATCACACCAAGATTACCTTGGGTTTATCTCGGCTGTTGCTCAGCCGTTGTCGGTGGACGCCATGATCAGCGTCCAGAACACCTTATATTTGGTGTCGGGAGCATAGCTGGCGGCTATGCCCAATTTTGTGACACCGGTTTTCAGCATATTGGCCCGATGCGGCGGGGAATCGCGCCAGCCGGAAAAGGCTTCCGCCAGCGTATGATAGCCGGCCGAGACGTTCTCGACGGCGACGGTTGCCGGATAGCCGGAGGACCCGAGGCGTTTGGCGAGCGGCGCCCTGACGTCGTGATCGAGCCTGTTCGCGCTCGCCATCGCCTGCGCCTGGTTTTCCGCAAGCTGCATCAGCGCGGGATCGACCACCACGGCGCCGAGCCCGTTGTTCTGCCGGTATTGCGAGATCATCGAGGCCGCCGCGGCCGGATCGAGCCTGGCACCGGCCTCGGCCATATTGACATACATCGCCGGCGTCTCGACCGGAGCTTCCGCCGCGCAGCCGGCCAGCAATAGAATTACGAGAAAAGCGGCCGCCGCCCGCATGAATCACCCCCAAATGAGCGGGCGTTGTTGCATACCAACCGTGGCCGAAAGGTGAATTTTGTCAGTTCCGGGCAAAAATCCGGAAGCGGCGCGGATTCAGTCCGACGACCTCGCCGGGACGGAGTTCCCCTTCCCGCGACGTGTCGACCTCGATGGTCTCGCCGCCCGACAACGCGACCTCGGCGCGATGCACCGGGCCGAAGCTGCGGACGCGGGCGACCTTGCCTTCCAGCACGCCGCTCCCGGCCGGCCCGATCTGCAGGTCATGGCGGCGCACGAACAGCCGCGACTCGCCGGCCGGCGTGCCGTCGACCGCCGATCCCAGCGACCTGTCGCCGAGCCGGATCTGGCCATCCCGGACCACGACCGGCAGCTCGATCGACTCGCCGATGAAGCCGTGCACGAAGGCGGTCGCCGGACTGTCATAGACCTCGCCGGGCGTGCCGACCTGCTCGATGCCGCCCTTGTCCATCACCACGACGCGGTTGGCGACTTCGAGCGCCTCCTCCTGGTCATGGGTGACGAAGATCGACGTCACGCTGATTTCATGATGCAGCGAGCGCAGCCATTGCCGCAGCTCCTTGCGCACCTTGGCATCGAGCGCGCCAAACGGCTCGTCGAGCAACAGCAGCTTCGGCGCGATCGCAAGCGCGCGGGCGAGCGCGATGCGCTGGCGCTGGCCACCGGACAGCTGGCTCGGATAGCGGTCGGACAGCCAGTCGAGCTGCACGAGATTCAAGAGCTCCCTGACCCGCACGCGGATCGCAGCCTCCGACTTGCGCAGCGCGCGCGGCTGCACCCGCAAGCCGAAGGCCACGTTCTCGAACACGGTCATGTGGCGGAACAGCGCATAATGCTGGAACACGAAACCGACATGACGCTCGCGGGCGCCGCGGGCGAGCGCGTCCTCGCCGTCGATCAGAACTTCGCCGGCGTCCGGCCAATCGAGGCCCGCGATGATCCGCAACAGCGTGGTCTTGCCGGAGCCGGACGGTCCGAGCAGCGCCAGCAATTCACCGTCAGCGACCTTGAGGTCGACGCCGTCGAGCGCGGTGAAACTGCCGAAGCTCTTGACCAGGTTCCTGACTTCAATGCTCATGCGGCCGCTCCTCTTGGTCGAGATGCCGTTCCAGGATGGTCTTCGCCACCAGCGTGATCAGCGCCAGCATGGCGAGTAGCGAGGCCACCGCGAAGGAGGCCACGAATTGATATTCGTTGTAGAGAATCTCGACCAGCAGCGGCATGGTGTTGGTCTCGCCGCGGATGTGGCCGGACACCACCGAGACCGCGCCGAACTCGCCCATCGCCCGGGCGTTGCATAACAACACGCCATAGAGCACGCCCCATTTGATGTTCGGCAAGGTGACGCGGAAGAAGGTCTGCAGGCCCGAGGCGCCGAGCGAGATCGCGGCCTCTTCCTCCTGCGTCCCCTGCTCCTGCATCAGCGGAATCAGTGCCCGGGCCACGAACGGAAAGGTGACGAAGACGGTCGCCAGCGCAATGCCCGGCAGCGCGAACAACAGATGGACGTTGTGCGCCTGTAGCCAGGACCCCCAAAATCCCTGCGCGCCGAACAGGAGCACGAACACCAGGCCGGAGATCACCGGGCTGACCGAGAACGGCAGGTCGATCAGCGTGATCAGAAGAGTCTTGCCGGCGAACTCGAATTTGGCGATCGCCCAGGCCGCGATCAGGCCAAACACCAGATTGAGCGTCACGGAGATCGCGGCCACCAGCAATGTCAGCCGGATCGCGGCCACCGCCTCCGGCGCCGCCAGCGCGGACAGATAGGCGGAGACGCCCCGGGAAAAAGCCTGCGCGAACACCACGAGCAGCGGCAGCACGACGAACACGGAAAGGAACGTGACCGCGATCAAGATGATCGCGATGCGGACGGCTTTAGGCTCGGTGTTGGGATCAGAGCCGGATAAGGCCCGCGGTTTGGCCTCCCCGGGTGACGCGAGCGACAGCGGATGCTGCAATTCCATGGTCATCTCTTCCACCGTCACCGATGCGCCGGGACCGGCGTCCGCGCCCAGCGCTGCAGCCGGTTGACGACGAAGATGATCAGGAACGACGCCAGCAGCATGACCACCGCGATCGCGGTGGCGTCCGCGTAGCGGAATTCGGACAGCCGGATCACGATCAATAGCGGGGCGATCTCCGAGACGTTCGGCAGATTGCCGGCGATGAAGATCACCGAGCCGTATTCGCCGACCGCGCGCGCGAACGCCAGCGCCAGACCGGTCAAGAGCGCCGGAGCGAGGCTCGGCAGGATCACTTTCGAGACCGTGTGCCAGCGGCTGGCGCCGAGGCTCGCGGCAGCTTCCTCGATCTCGGGATCGAGATCGATCAGCACCGGCTGCACCGTCCGCACCACGAAGGGAATGCCGATGAAGATCATCGCGACAAAGATGCCGATCGGCGTGAACGCCACCTTGATGCCGAGGGCCGCGAGCGGCGCGCCCAGCCAGCCCTGTTCGGCAAATAGCGAGGTCAGCGCGATGCCGGCGACTGCCGTCGGCAGGGCGAAGGGAATGTCGACAATGGCGTCGAACAGCCGGCGGCCCGGGAAACGGTAGCGCACCAGCGCCCAGACGATGATGGTCCCCATCACCAGGTTGACCAGCGCCGCGGCGAAGGCGAGGCCGAACGATATCTTGAGCGCGTTCAGCGTGCGGCGGCTCGCCAGGATGGCCCAGAACTGATCGGGGCTGAGCTCCATCGTCTTGATGAACAGGCCGGCGAGCGGGATCAGGACGATGACCGACAGCCAGGCCAACGTCAGTCCCAGCGTGAGACCGAAACCCGGCAATGTGCTGCGTCGTCCCGCGCGTGTGCTCACAAAGTCTCCCCGCCGCGGTCAGTTCTTGTAGATCTGATCGAAGATGCCGCCTTCGGCGAAGTGCTCCTTCTGCGCCTTGGCCCAGCCGCCGAACACATCATCGATGGTGAACAATTCGACCTTGGCGAAGGAGCTTTCATACTCCTTCGCAATTTCGGGATCACGCGGACGATAGGAATTGCGTGCGGCAATTTCCTGACCCTGCTTCGTATACCAGTACTTCAGATAGGCCTCCGCGACAGCCCGCGTGCCCTTTCGATCGGCGACGGCATCGACCACGGCGATGGGCGGCTCGGCCAGGATCGAGCGCGGCGGCGCGACGATCTCGAACTTGTCCTTGCCGAATTCGCGTTGCGCCAGGAACGCCTCGTTTTCCCAGGCGAGCAGCACGTCGCCGACGCCGCGCTCGACAAAGGTGACGGTCGCGCCGCGCGCGCCGGTGTCCAGCACCGGCACGTTGGCATAGAGATCGGCGACGAATTGCCTGGCCTTGTCGGCCGAACCGAATGTCTTCAGCGCATAACCCCAGGCCGCCAGGTAGTTCCAGCGCGCGCCGCCCGAGGTCTTCGGGTTCGGCGTGATCACGCTGACGCCGGGCTTGATCAGATCGTCCCAGTCCTTGATGGCCTTGGGATTGCCTTTGCGCACCAGGAACACGATCGTCGAGGTGTAGGGCGCGGCATTCTGCGGCAGCCGCTTCTGCCAGTCGGCCGCAATCAGGCCCTTCGCCGCGATGGCGTCGATGTCGTAGGCGAGCGCGAGCGTCACCACATCGGCCTGCAGGCCGTCGATCACGGCGCGCGCCTGCGAGCCGGAGCCGCCATGCGACTGCTTGATCTCGACGCTCTTGCCGGTGTCCTTCTGATAGGCCGCCGCGAACGCCTTGTTGAATTCGGCATAGAGCTCGCGCGTCGGATCATAGGACACGTTGAGCAGGGTGATGTCGGCCGCACAGGCCGAGCCTGCCCACAACACCGCCAGAATGAGCGCCAGAATGCGACGGATCATCGGTCATCTCCATTTGCCTCGACGACACGAGCCGTCGGCGGGGTCAAAGTCGGGATGAAACGGACTGAAGTCAACGAAACCGGATTTCGTTGTTGGCTGCGCGGCAGCGTCGTTGTGCTACGAGGTCTTCGTCGTGTGGATGCCGCATTCCGACTTGGGTCGGCCGCGCCAGCGTCCGGCGCGCGCATCCTCGCCCTCGGCCGAGCGCGAGGTGCAGGGCATGCAGCCGACCGAACGGAAGCCGGACGCGACCAGCGGATGCGGCGGCAGCTTGGCGGCGGCATAGATCGCCGCGATATCCTGCGGAGAGACATTGGCGAACG
>NZ_JBAURI010000100.1:0-17337 GCF_049581145.1 Bradyrhizobium sp. | reverse complement strand
TGCGCGCGGCTCCCGTCGCGGCGTCCGGCGCATCGATGTCGTGGCCCGCGCGCCATCCATTATAGTAGACCGGCTCGGGCACCCCGTCGCCGTCGGCATCGAAACTCTGGCCCACATGAGCGAAAGTGTCCCAGTGCGTCGAGTACTGCGTCGCCAGCGTCACAACATCATCGCTGACGATATCGGTAGCACGGGGGTTTTCCTTGGCGAGCGGATAGTTGTAGTTGAGGGCACCCTCCTGGTCGCGCGGCAGCGCGGCCAGTCGGGGCGGGTGTCTCAGCCGGTGGACGACGGTGCCCCCGGGGAGAGTCAAAGGAAGGCTAAGGCAAAACGTTAGCCCTTCCTGGACATAACCGACCGCCCGCTTGCGGGCCTCTGGCGTTAGAAAGTTCAGTCGCCCCAATTCATCGTCAGGACCAAAGTCGCCCCAGTTGGAGCCGCCGGGTCTTCGTTTCCAGCGCCTAGACATGGTCGGCACCGGATTCGCTGTGGCTGGTGCCCTTTCGGCCTGCGATGGCGACGATCGGGACAAGCGACGGTGCAGGTTGTTCGTCGACATTGGCGCTGCAGGCCGGCACCGTCCCTATCGCGATCTCGTCGGCCACGGCCCTGCGCGCCTGATCGAGATCACGGCCGCCAATCGCCGCGACGATCGCGCCCAGATGACATGAAATGTGCCGTCGCCTCGCAATATCGGCTGCCATATGGGTGAATGTCGGCCCGAGACGGCACCAGATCCGATCGACCAGCATTGCCAGCATGCTCGACCGAACAAGTCCGAGGATGGCCGCCCGGACCGACCACACCGCCGCTGCAAACCGCACAGGATCGTCACGTTCTGCAGCCCTGCACAGGTCCGCGTGCAGGACTTTGAACACACGCCAGTCCGATACGCGGTGGCGCGGCGCGGCGTTCGCGAAGGCAAAACCTTCAATGGCCAGACGGAGCCGGCACAGTTCGTCGAGGTCGGGACGGCTCAATAGTGGCACGACCACTCCCGATTGACGATTTTGATGCAGCGCGTCGGCCGCCGCGAGCCGCGACAGGGCATCGCGCACCGGCGTAACGCTGGTTCCAAGCTGCCGAGCCAATGCCCCGAGAGTGATACATTCTCCGGGGGCAAACTGACCGACAATAAGGGCGTACCTCAGTCGGGCGTAGGTGCGCTCGGCGAGCGTGTCGGCGGTTGCGGACGGAACTGCCGAGAACTGCTGGCTCAACGGCGCGTCCACCCCAACGGAGTCGAGCAACGGCCCGGCGATAGGCCATTGCTGATGATCCCACTCCGTTTTGCGTTGCAGGGCCGATATCTCATCACCATCCAGCCGCATGAAATTCCTCCCCGACGGGTCGCCGACATTTCACTGATTGCCCGGCCGGTTGCCGGCGTTCAGGCGAGCGCTGGCTCCGCGCAGGGTGAGCAGGCTGCATCAGGCATCCGCCCAAGGATGCAGTCGCACAGCCGCTCGATGTCGCGGACTTCGTGATCGGCGGTGAGACACACCCGAATTCCCGCCCTTCCCTGAGCGACCGTGGGGAAGAACGTCACCGAGGTGTAAAAGCCGGCGTCAAGAAACTCTCTCGCGATGGCAATGGCTGCGATCTCGGATCCGACCGTGATCATCCTGATCGGAAGTGAGTTGCCCTGTTCGGCGGTTGCGACGCGCCGATCGAACAGGTCGATGCGTTGCGCCAATCGTCTCTGCCGCTGACCAAGTTCTGCGGAGCGATGGATCTTGCAGGATCCAAGCGCCGCGCCGACCGCCGCCAGATTGGCGGCCGCGGAGAAAGCATGGGGGATCGCATACCTTCGGAATAGCGCCTCCTGCTCGGCGGTTCCGAACATCAGCAAGCCACCCGATGCACCAAACCCCTTACCTAGCGACGCTGCCAAAATCGTGCGGTCACCAAGCTCGCCAGGAAACTGCGAGCGCGCAAACCCTTCGCCTTGACGGCCAAACAACGATATTCCGTGGGCATCGTCGATATAGAGAAAGAGCCCGTAGCGGTCCTGGAGCCGGCGCAGCTCCCGGATCGGCGCATGGCCTCCCATCGAGTAAACGCCGTCGCATACATAGGCAACAACAGGCTCCTGGCGGCACAAGCGTTCCAGAGCATCGATGTCGTTATGCCCGATCGTCTCCACCCGGGTTTCATCGGCCACCACCGGCTTGTGATAGGCGAGAGAGATATGCGCAAGCCGATCGAAAACCACAACCGGCTTCTTTCCATCCGTCAGCTGACCGGAGGCAAGGATCGGCATCGCTCCGAGGTTAGCGAGCATCACGGTCGAAAACACGATCACGCGAGCACCGAACATCTCGGCCAGGTTATCTTCAAGCTCAGTCAGGAGATCGAAGTTGAGGCGCGTTCGTGCGCACGACCAGTGCAGAGACCGTTGTGCCTCAATCGCTTCGATCGCCCCGGCGACGATGACCGGGTGATTGTCAAGACCGAGATAGGAACATCGCACGAAATCGATGACGTGCGGTCGATCCTCAAGCTGGCCGGTGCCCAGCGCAAAGCCTCGCCCCGCTGTGGAACGCCCATGGACCGCCATGAGCCCGGCTGCGTGGGCAGCGTCGAAGTGGTCCCTGCTCTCGTTGATCACATAGGCGGTGTTCCGAAAGTGCGCGGCCGGGCGGCTACCGTCAGGCAAGGCGATCCCCTGTTGCATGCTATTCTCCATCATGATCAACCACTAAGGCGCACCCTCCAAGATTTCTTGGCGCGCAGGAATGCGTCCGGGCGACTCGGTTACGAATGGGCAGGCTCTTTACATGCTGCGGATTGCACGATCGTGCCCCCGGCGTTGAAATCAACTAAACCACTGGCTGCATCGCCTGTGCAGCTACCAAGCCGGATAGGGTACCGCGATCGGTCGAGGGACAGGCACGACGAGGGTCTTCTTCAAGCTCTCACCGGTCACGATGTCGTTGAACGGGACCACGGCAGCGAGCGCCGGCGTCAGATCGAGAGGCCTGGCTCCATATGTCATGCGCGGACCAGGGCTCGCGCCGACAGGCGCCAGATCGTCTGGCTCCGGGTATCGGCCTTGCGGCGAAGGGAAAGGTACCGCCGATCCCGATGGCCCCGGACAGGCCATCGCGGCCTGGCAAACCCACGCGGTTATGTTGGAGACCAAGAGGCTGCCGATCTTCATCGCCACGGCGGGCGCCAGGGCGGCTTGAAAGCTGGACACGCCATTCGCAATCTCGATCAGGAACAATCACCGTCGACAAGGAAAGCCGGAGCTATGCCGGCGGACGCACTCGAAAAGCTGATCGCGTTCTGTCCGATCTCTGCACCCATTCTGGTGCCAGCGTGTCGCTCAGCTGCTGCTGTTGGAGGATGGTTGAGCTGACATATCGATGCATGTCGCGCCGAAACCATGCAAACAGCGCTTCGGATCCAGCTCGGCCGTTCCGTGAATGGAATGGCGCGGCTGAAATCACAGTGTCGCTGCTTTGATTCCTTGCCTGGGTGGAGGGGATGTTTGCAACATCAGGGCGAGACATTGTTTGCCGCTTCGCAGCCTGGCAATGGTACATCAGCAAGCCCGCAGACCGCTTCGATCAGCAGACGCATCGCTCGCGCATCCCAATCGATTTGCTCGATAGGTTTCTCCCAGCAGTGCGACATCACATAGGCCACGTGGCGGGCCTTGACGCCCAATCCCTTGATTGTGCGTGCTGGCGTGGTCATGATCGCCTGCTCGATGGGATACAGACGGGCCAAGATGGCCTCCGTTCTTTCCGACTGGTCTTCTTGATCCATCTCGGACTCGATGCGCGTTTGGACGTGGCTCCGGGAGGCCGGCCGGCCGGCGGGGGAATTTGCCGGCACGTGGCGAGCGCTCTGTGCGGCGACCAATTCCGCGGCAAAGCTATGGAATTGGGCATCGAGGGCAAGGAGAGCTGCGTCGTCGCCCATAGGCAAAGCTGGCGCCGAAGGCCGGACATGCGGCGAATCGGAAAGAAAGCCCTCTTGGAAAAATCGCTTGTCCCGCATCTTGACACTCCTGGTCCGGTAGTCCCTGAGATGGGCCTGGACTGTCGTATTGGGATCGCGCCCAGTTAAGCCCGATTACCCAGCGGAAACGTGCGCTGAGCCATCTGTTTAGAGCGGCCAAAGACCGACAACGAGATTTGTCTATGCCATAGACTGCCGCCATGTCTTCGCAACCAACCTCCGTCGCCTCCGATAGCTGTCGACAGAGCTCCGATCATCAACCAAGGCTCGGTCGGCCGTCGACGGCGAAAGCCCAACAGTCCAGGGCCATCGCGGTGGTGGAATGGTTGAAATCGTGTTGGCCAAGTCCGCCGCGACCCCGCTTGACCAGATCAGCCAGCACAGGGCACTCACGCGAGCGCCCGCGGCGAATCGGTTCCCCGAAACATGAACCAGATCCACGCCGCGACCTGAAGCACGAGGTTGAGAGCAAAGGCGGTCTGATAGGCGATCTCGGGATAGCGTCCAGCTTCTGGTGTCCAATGCTGAAGCACGACTCCTGTCGCGTACTGCACAACGAACGCCGCCGAGATGTGAAACAGATTCAGCGCCCCGTTGGCCCGCCCGGCTAGCTGTGTCGGGAAATAGGAGGCCAGAATCGCAAAGCTGAGTACCGTGGCCGAGCCTGCCGCCGCCACAACCGCCCACTGCAAATAGGACGGTATGGGCAAGCGGACGATCAATGCGAACTGAGTTGCGATAAATAGAGCCGCAACAAACTCCAGGAGGACTTCTGGTGCCACACCACGCCTGCGCAACCGATCGGCAGCCGCCCCGAGCAGAATGGCACCCAGACTGAGTGCGACCGCCATGGCAAACAGATGAAAAACCACATCTGAACGATCGAGGCCCTCCACGTCGCGGAGCCATTGTGCTGCCCAAAGTCCTTGGAGGGCCCAAGCCGTTCCCAGGCACGATGCCGAAAGTGGCGCAAGACGCCAGAACCGTGCATCGGAATAAACTCTTCTCAATCCGAGCGAGATCGCGCCGCTTCCGACCGGGCTGGCCTCTGGCACGATGAGATGGATTATGACCGCGCTGGCGGCCGTCAGCCCAGCCAGCAGACCAAACAGTTCGCGCCACCCCATCCAATCGAGCAAGAGGTTAGCTGGCAATGTCGCCGTCACCGCACCGAGCGCCCCCAGCATCACCATCAGACCGTTCAGGAGCGGCACGCGATCGTTTGGAAACCACAGAACAAGCGCCTTCAATCCCGCGGTCATGGCGGAGGCAACACCCAGGCCTATCAACGCCCGACCGGCCAGAAGCATCCAAAAATGGTCCGACGCCGCGAACAATGCCGCGCCGGCCGCCGCGACCACCAGCAACGCGCTCTGGACCCGCCGTGGACCATATCGATCGAGGAGAATGCCTATGGGTATCTGGGCGGCCGCGAAGGTCAAGAAGTACACCGAGGTCAACAAGCCAAGATCGTCGGCACCGAGCCCCAATTCCGTCGACAGTGGAACCGCCATGACGGCGTTGATCGTCCGGAACAGATAGGCGATGTAATAACCAAACACGAATGGCAGGAAGACGCGCAGAATCGGGGACCACTTTTTGACCGGATCCTTCGCCACTTGTTCCTTTGCCATTAGCCAGCTTGGCACCAACCATCGTGATGGGAGCGCCCCCTCACCTTCCCTGGTTTTGCGGCAGGTCGCGGAATCACGGAACAGCGCCGCTTCGACGGCCTTCTGCCCCAGCGTTGCATCGGCCGCGAGGAGAAAAGATGCGTCGTCGATTGCGCTCGATGGTCGAATATCGGGCTCGCAAAGCGTGGCTCCCTTGTCCGAGGGCCCCCCTTCAGCAGCGGCAAACGGGGCCGACTTCGTCGCGTTGACGCTGTCGATCGTCTCCCGGATGAGCCCCGTACCGAGATCGACCCGCCGTCCGACCTGCGCGGCGAATTCCTCGAAGCGTTCGGCGCCGAGCGTGCAGACAGCCGCCAGTTCTCCCACCGGCACTGGTTGGGTCACGGCCAGATGGAACCGCGCGTGCAGAGCTGCCGTCTCGTTGGCGATTCTGAGATTGCGATCGAGCTCTTCGAGCTGACTTCTCAATCCGGCCAGATGCTGCGCCACACGCGTGGTATCGCCGATAGCATCGTCATAGCCAAAGTAGCGATCGAGGGCTGCTTCGACGAGCGCCGATTTTGTGGCATGGGGCTTTTTGGCTGCTTCCGCCAGCCGCGCGGCCGTGCCTTCGGAGAGATAAACGCCAACTCTGGGTTTCACGAGGGTCTCTCTTGAATGAGCTGAAGGCCATCAATGGCTTTGCAGCGAAATCACGTCGGCATCGGATGCTTGGTGATTGGCCTGGATGGACGATTTGTCTCGACATGCGCATCGACACCTCCCTGGTGCGCGGTGATCCCGATCCCTGGAAATCCGCGACGCCAGCTGCCGCAGTCGACGGCACCCAGGAAGCTCTCGATCTGCGTGTTGAGGGCGAGCGGCTCTTCCAGATTGATGGCATGGCCGGTATTGGGGCAGATCCACAGACCCGCATTGCGAAGCGTCGATTTGAGCATCAGGTTGGTATCGAGGCAGCGAACGTCTTCGTCGCCGACCGCGAGCAATACCGGAACAGTCAGCTCTGAAAGCTGATCGCGCAGATCATGGAGTGACGGCCGCAGGGCCTGGCAGTGCGCCATCGTGTTCGACATACCAACTGCCGAACTTTGGCCCAGCCGGGCGACGAATTCCCTCCAACTCTCCCGGTCCTTGTATTTCAGCTGGATGCGGGCCGGACCGCGTGCCAGTCTCCTGGCCGTCGAGACCATTCCATGGTCAATGAAGGTGCGCGAGAGAACGGAGGTTTCCCTCAACCAGGAAGCACGCTCCGAAGGATGCGAACCAGATCCCACACCGGCTGCAACAATCGCGCTTGCCTTTCCCGGGTAGCGCAGCCCGAACTGCAGAGCGGCATATCCGCCCATGCTCGAGCCGACCAGATGGGCGCGTTCGATCTTGAGGCCCCACATCACCGCGCCGACATCGTCGGCGGCGAATTCCCAGCCATACGAGGCCGCATCTTCGGGAACATCGCTGGGTGGATAGCCGCGGGCATTGTAGGCGATGCAACGGTAGCCGCGGGAAAAATGGCGAAGCTGGTTTTCCCATCCACGCAGGTCAGACGCGAATTCGTGGATGAAGATGATCGGATACCCCTGGCCACACTCCTCAAAATGGAGCTTCGCTCCGGCCGCCTCGACATACGGCATCGCTTCTCGTCCCCCCTCGGTCCTTTGCGCGTCGGGGTACAGAGACCGAAAAGCAGATCGCGTTGCAACCGATCCGCCCTTGGCATCGTGTACTGGCGTAGCATGGCGTGGAATGACCGATGCGCGCTGGCGCTCCTGGCTGGTAGATCAGAGCCCGAGCTCGCGCTTTCAAAAAAACGCCAGTCAACTCCGCCGCTCGGCAGAATGACACGGGAGACTTGCCGGCCGAGTTGCTGTTGCAGCGCAGGGCGCCAGGGCCTGAGCTTAGAAGCCGAGGCCGTTCGTCAAGGCGCCTTCGTCAATCAGATGAGGAATGTAGGCCCGAACCAGGCAGGTCGTCAGTGCTCGCCGCGAAGGCTCGCCCAGAGATGGTGCTTATATCTATGGCGTCACATCTGGACATGAGCGACGGTAACACGCCCGTACGCTTGAACCCGGACTTTACGGCTTGGGACGTTCAACGCATTCAATGACGCTTGGTCTCGCACACTGGAAGTGCCAGCTATTGGCCCGCGGCCAGCCGACACGCCGCCGCCATCATTCGCTTTTGGCATCTTCGTCGCCACCTTCGGTCGACCGCGCGACCGGTAGATTCCAGCCGAACCTGATCGCCATCAGGCGCAGCGCGAAACAAAGGAGAGCTCCCGCGATAGAGGTCGGGACGATTGGCCAATTCAGTCGGTGGCCGATCACAACAAGCACGGCGCCGGCCAAAGCGGCCAGCGCATAGAGGTCACTGCGAAGCACGACAGGTGTCCGGGCGACCAGCAGATCACGCGCAATGCCCCCGCCGATGCCAGTGAGCATTCCAAGGAGTGCCGCCATGAACGGGTTGAGGCCGTAGGCCAGAGCCTTTTGGGCGCCGGAAACGGCGAAGAGCGCAAGCCCTGCAGCGTCGAATACCGATATCGCGGTGCGCAGCCGTGTGACGAGCGGAGCGCCGAAAAAACTCAACAGGCCGGCGGCGAGAGAAACCGCAACATAACGCCAGTCACTGATGGCGGCGGGCGGGACGGCGCCGATCAGCAGATCGCGCGTGATACCACCCGCACTGGAAGCGGCGAATGACAAGACCAGAATTCCGAAAATATCGAGCCGGCGACGTGCGCCCAACATCGCACCGCTAATCGCGAAAACAAATGTGCCCGAAAGATCGTAAATCAGCAGAAGATCGTGAATCGTCTTCTGTTCGAGAACCGGGATCAGAGGCAACAGCGCCCCCGCCGTCCCGACATTGAAGCTTTCGATTGCTGCTTCATTTGGCGAGCCATGCCAACGCGCCCGCAACCATGGCCTCAACACCCGTCTGCAGAGTTGGATGTATGACGGGGGCGAACAGCGGACTGTGATTGACTGGCAGCTCGTTGATCCGTCCCGCGGCCTTGGCTTTGGCATAGATTCCGGGATCGGTGCCGCCGACAAACCAGTAGACCGACGGTGCGTTCCATTCACTCCCGAAGCAGCCGAAGTCCTCGCTCGCCGGCGCAGGCCCTGTGTGCCGGACGCGGTCGGGTGTGAAATGACGGCGGAGGGCATCCGCGACCCGGTCGCTTGCCGTCTTGTCATTGACGTTGAGCGGATAGCGATCCAGCGTCGTTATTTCCGGTTTCCGGGGCGCACCGGAAGCCTGCGCTTCGGCATTGACGATCCGTTCGATCGCCCCAAGCACATGCTTGCGCACGCCCTCATCGAATGTCCGGATGTTCAGCTTGATGATGGCTTCGTCGGGGATCACGTTTTCCTTGGTGCCCGCTTGCAAAACACCGACGGTCACCACAGCAGCATCGGTGGCAGCCACTTCCCGCGAAACAATCGTTTGCAGCCGCAAGACGATCGCTGCCGCCATGACGACGGGATCGATGCTGGCTTGCGGCATCGAGCCGTGCGCACCGCGCCCGAACAGGCGGATTTGCAGGCTATCGGCCGCGGATGTGATAGGCCCGGCGCTGCCTGCGACCGTGCCTGAAGGCCCGACCATGACGTGCTGGCCGAGCACGACATCAGGCTTTGGGAACCGTTTGAACAGGCCGTCGTCGATCATGGCCTGCGCGCCTTGCGCCGTCTCTTCACCCGGCTGAAATACCGGCATCAAGGTGCCGCGCCAAGCATCGCGCTGTTTTGCGAACAGCGCGGCCACACCTGTCAGCCATGCCACGTGCATGTCATGACCGCATGAATGCGCCACCGGAGTCGTATTCCCGGCGGCATCTTTGGTCGTGACGGTGCTCGCATATGGGACGCCACTCACCTCCCGTACGGGGAGGGCATCCATATCCGCGCGCAACATCACCGTGGGACCTTCGCCGTTGCGCGACAACGGCTATGAGGTGACCACGGGCGTCGGCAAAACCGGGGTCGTCGGTCTTCTGCGAAGATGCTTCGCTGCGATTTCCGCCGTGCGGTTTTCCTGCATCGAAAGCTCAGGATGCGCGTGCACATCCTTATACAGCGCCTCAAGTTCAGGCAGGAGGCCGGGGAGGTTCGCGAGGATGGTGGCTGATGGGTCTGTCATCAGAAAATGCTACTCCTTTTATGCGCGAGGAGTAATGGCAATCGTGGCCAACCCATAACGAAA
Source organism: Bradyrhizobium sp. (assembly GCF_049581145.1). Classification (GTDB taxonomy): domain Bacteria; phylum Pseudomonadota; class Alphaproteobacteria; order Rhizobiales; family Xanthobacteraceae; genus Bradyrhizobium. The sequence continues at coordinate 7,525 of NZ_JBAURI010000100.1, read as the reverse complement.
AAACAAATATTTGATGATGAACTGGGGTGCCTACCGCGATCAGGTAAATGCTGCCGCAAGAGAAATATCCGCTGCCAATCAGAGATTGGTAAGGCCTATGCCGGCTTGTCCCATGCCAATGTGAAGTCAACTCATATAGACGCAAAAGCGCGCGAACTTATTGCCTTCGCTGTTGTCGTGACCTTGCGCTGCGACGGCTGCATCAATGCTCGCACAGACGCCGCCATCAAAGCCGGCGCGATCAGGGAGGAGATTGTTGAGGCTCTCGGCGTTGCCATCATGGTCAACGCGGGCGCGACGATGGTCTATTCGGCGCGGACGATCGATGCCTACGACACCAAAACGACCGAAAAAGACGTGACGAGACGTTGGCGGCTTGAAACAAGCAGGAGATCAAAAGCCGCTCCACTTCCGTAAATGTTCCCGGTGAGTCGTGAGCAGAAAGAAGAAAATCATGAGGAAGAAGCAGCAAATTGCCAAAGCCGTCATCACGACAACCATCGTGGGCCTGTTGGCGTATTCATCGCCCGCGGTTGCGGCATCCGCGCCGGCGCTCGCGCCAGCAACGATGGCGCGCATCGGCACTGTCGACGAGCGGTTTCAGTCCTACAACATCGAGATGATCGAGGTTACGGGCGGGCGGTTTTGGAAACCGTACGGTGCAAATGGCAAACCCGCGTCGGCACCGGCTGGCGCTGTGCCCACCGGGATGGACCCGTCCATGTACGAGTACCGTGGGCCGATCAATCTGGCCAATCCGCGTCTGCGAGCCTTGGCAGCAGCGCTGGGTCCTGCCTATGTGCGCGTCAGCGGCACGTGGGCGAACTCGACATACTTTCAGGATTCGGATGCAGCGCCGCCGAAAAATCCGCCACAAGGATTTAACGGCGTTCTAACCCGCCAGCAATGGAAGGGCGTTGTCGATTTTGCGCGAGCGATCGATGCGAAGGTCGTGACCTCCTTCGCCACAAGTCCCGGCACGCGCGATGGGCAGGGCGTCTGGACGCCATCCGAAGCACGCAAAGTTCTCGCCTACACCAAGTCCATTGGCGGCAGCATTGCCGCCGCCGAATTCATGAATGAGCCAACCTACGCCGAAATGGGCGGTGCGCCGAAGGGTTATGATGCTGCCGCGTATGCACGCGACATCAACGTCTTCCGGCCCTTCATGAAGTCGGCTGCGCCTGAAATGACGATCCTTGGGCCCGGCGGAGTGGGAGAAGGTCTCCCGCTGCCGCCGATTGGCCTCGCCGGAAGCATTCTCTCCTCCGAAGACCTCCTGAAAGCCACGGGGCCGGTCTTCGACGCCTTCTCCTACCATTCCTACGGTGCAACCTCGAAGCGTTGCGCGGCGATGGGTCCCGCATCGCAGACGACCGAAGCGGCGGCGCTTTCGGAAAAGTTTCTTGCCCGCGCAGGCGCGATCGAGGCTTTCTATGCAGGCCTGCGCGACAGGTTCGAGCCCGGCAAGCCGATCTGGCTTACTGAAACAGCCGACGCTGCTTGCGGCGGAAATCCGTGGGCTTCGACCTTTTTAGACAGCTTCCGCTATCTCGATCAGCTCGGGCGTTTAGCCAAAAACGGTGTCAGGGTCCACATGCACAACACGCTGGCATCCAGCGATTACGGCCTGCTCGACGGGAACACGTTCACGCCCCGGCCGAATTATTGGGCGGCGCTGCTGTGGCGCAAGCTCATGGGAACAACCGTGCTCAATCCCGGTCCTTCACCCGCAACCAGCCTTCACCTCTACGCCCAGTGCTTGCGCGGCACGCAAGGCGGCGTTGCGTTGCTCGCCATCAATACAGACCGGAAGGCGTCGCAGTTCCTTGATCTGCCGATGACAAGCCAGCGTTATACTTTGACCGCCCGCACTCTGACCGACGCGAAAGTCCAGATAAATAGCAGCGATCTTGCGTTGGGCGACCATGACAACGTGCCGACGCTGGAAGGCTCGCCCGAAAAAGCGGGCCGTGCGAGTTTCGCCCCGGCCAGTATTACGTTCCTTGCGATTCCGGATGCGCACAATCAGACTTGTCGATAGCGCCCGGGTCGGCGCTGACGCGGTTACGTATCTTTGAATTTCGTCTGCGCGTGAGTGCCGTCGCAGAACGGCTTGTTCTGTGACTGTCCGCACCGGCACAGCGTTACCCGGTTGCGGACCTCGTCTTCAAAACCATCCGCCGAGACTACGAGATCCTTGGTGACGACGACACGCGCGCGGGTCTTGCTCATATCTTGCCTCTGTCGATCGAACGAATGTTGTGGACTACCGTGTCTCGGCGACCGCAGCACGCCTCTGGCAGGACAGACTGCGAAGATGCGACGGCCGGACCGCACTATCGTCCATTCGCTTCCGCGAACTCCGTGCGCAGGATCGTCATGAACTCGCGCACGATCGGCGACGGCCTGCGCAGCGCGACACCGATGGTTTCGACATCGACATCGCTGTCAGCGATGATCTGGTGATGGATGTCGGGCGGGCACTGCGCCGCCACGCTTTCCGGAAAGATCGTACAGCCAAGCCCCGCCTGCACCAGCCCGAGAATTCCTGAAATGCTCGATGCCTCCAGCGTGACGTTCGGCGTCACGCCCTTGCGGAAAAACAGGTCGTCGAGCCCCCAGCGATAGGTGTCCCACTCTTCCAGCGAGCCCATGATCAGGGCCTCGGCGGACAGGCTCGCGGTCGGGACCGGACCAGCTTCGAAGGCCGCGTGCCCGCGCCGAAAATAGACGCAGAGCGGCTCGCGCGAGATCGGGATGGTCTCGAAGAAATCGTTCTGCCAGGGGCCGAGCATCAGCGCGACATCGATGTCGCCGCGCGCCAGTGCCTCCTTCTGGGCGTGGCTTCGCAGATAGGTCAGCTCGAAGCGCGTGTTCGGACGCAGCGCCTTGAAGCGCGCGATCGCCTCGGGAAGCAGCCTGGCCGCGGCAAACGACATGTAGCCGACACTGATGCGCCCGGCCATGCCTTCGGCGACCAGCCGCGCATTGTCGACCGACCGCTGCAGAGACCGCAGCAGCGTGCGGTTCTCCTCGAGGAAGACCTTGCCCGCGTCGGTGACCCTGACCTCGCGCGTGGTGCGATCGAACAGCGCAAAACCGAGACGATGCTCGAGGTCGCGGATGCGGCGCGACAGCGCCGAGTGATCGATGCCGAGCTTTTCCGCCGCGCGACGGAAGTTGAGCTCCTCCGCGACGAGACGAAACGACCGGACTGCCTCGATTTCGGGCAGGTAGCGCATCTCTGCTTCTCCCGTTGGCGCGCGATGCCCATCGCCACAGCGCATTGGTGCAATGCTTGCACCAATTGGGGACCTCTCGTCAATTCACAGCAGCGGTGGGCCGCGTTTTGATGGGTTGCAACCAGCCTCCCGCCGGTCCGTGACACGAGCGGCGACCGGCCGCCAACCGATGAGATAGCCAGATGTCAGAAGCCCTGCACGAAAAGCTCGAACGCGCCTTGCGCGATGCCTTCGATGCCAGCACCGAAATCTACAAGCAGCGCGGCTTCCAGCGCCGCATCGGCTTCGGCAGCCGGCCTGCCCTGGTCAGCGTCGATCTCGCCAATGCCTGGACCCGCCCAGGCAATCCCTTCTACTGCGGCGACACCATGGACAATGAGCTGATCCCCGGCATGCAGAAGCTGCTGAAGGCGTTCCGCGACAATGGCCACGTCGTGGTGCATGTCACCACCGCATATCAGAACACCGACCGCAACGACCCCAACACCGATATGGGCATGTGGCACCACAAGATCCCGGTCGAGGCCGTGAATCTGAAGGACGAGGATCTCTGGGCCATCGACTCGCGCATTGCGCCGATCGAGGGCGAGTATGTGATGCTGAAGAAGCGCGCCTCCTCGTTCAGCGGCACGCCGCTCGCCGGCTACCTTCGCTCCGCCAGCGTCGACACCATTCTGGTTACCGGCGTCACCGCCACCGCCTGCGTCCGCACCACGATCTGCGACGGCCTCGCCGAGGGCTTCCGCACCATCGCCGTCAAGGAATGCATCGGCGACCGCGTGCCCGGCGCCGTCGCCTGGAATCTTTATGACATCGACGCCAAGTTCGCCGACGTCGAGACCGTCGAGACCTGCGTGAACTACCTGGAACGCGTCAGCCGCAAGCCGTCATCCATGGCGGCTGAATAGAGCCGGGCAGCCGCCCGATGGCACGTCACGGCACGGAAGGTGCATGGAATAACAGGAGGTGCATATGAAGGAAGTAGCAATACGCGACGGATTCAATCGTCGGCGCTTTTTGGCTGCCGCGGGCGCCGGCAGTATCCTTGCCTTGTCCGGTGTCCAGGTGCGAGCCGAACCCGGCGGCCAGCTCGTCGTCTCCAACTGGGGCGGCGACTGGAACGACCGCACCATGAAGCTGATGGAGCAGCCGCTGGTCGAGGCCAAGGGCATCCACATCGTCCGCGACCTCGGCATGGAGCCGGAGCGGAAATCCAAGCTGCTGGCCGAACAGAGGCTGCCGCGCGGCACCGTCGACGTCATCCATCTCAACGACTCCGATGCCTTCGAGATGAAATCGTACGATGCCGTCTCGGAGATCGACTTCTCGAAGATGTCGAATGCGAACGACATCATCGCGCCGCTGCACAAGCCCTATTTCGTTCCCTGGCTCTACAGCGGCGTCGTGCTGATCTACAACAAGGACAAGCTGAAGGATCCTCCCTCTTCGTACAGGGATCTGTGGGACCCGCAATTCGCCGGCAGGATCGGGCTGACCAACCAGCTCTACTTCAACTACATGATGATCGCCTCGCTGCTCGCATCCGGCAACCTGACCTCGGTGGACGCCGGCCGCGCCCGCCTCGCCGAGCTGCGCGAAAAATCCAATCCGCGCATCTACGCGACCCACCAGCAGATGCAGGCCGGGCTCGCGTCCGGCGAGGTTGATGTGGTTCTCAACTACAAGGCACGTGGCCTGCAATGGGCCAAGGACGGCCTGCCGCTGACGATCGCCTATCCAGACGAAGGTGCTATCGCCATCACCTTCGGTGCCTGCATGTCGAAGAAAGCCCCGAACAAGGAGGCGGCGTATTATTATCTCAACGCGATGATCGACCGGAACGCGATGGCGAACCTGTCGGCGGCGAGCTTCTATGCGCCGGCAAACGGCGCGGCCGAGCTGCCGCCGGACCTGCGCGCCAAAATCGATTTCTCCGAAGCGGAGCGGGCCAAACTCAGATTCCCCGATTATGGCTATGTCGCCAAGAACACGGCGGAATGGCTCGAATGGTGGAACAAGAACGTGGCCCGAGCCTGAGCTGCCCTGTCAATCAGCAGGCGATGCGGGACGGCGTATGGCTTTGAGGAAGACGGCGTGAACTCGATGACGACTGCTGCCCTCCGCGCCGAAAGCCTGAAAATCCCGCGCCCGCGCAACGCGCTGATACGATCCCCGGTCGTCCTGCTCACAGGTCCCGGGGTTCTGCTCGTGATTATGCTGCTGCTCGGGCCGCTCGCGATCCTGCTGCGCGACAGCTTCAACCGGTTCGTCCCGGGCGAACTGATGGTCAGTGCGTTCACGTTCGAGAACTATGCCAAGTTTCTGGCCGACCCCTATTATCGCGAGGTTCTGTTCACCACGATCAGGATCTCCGCGACCTCCTCCATCGCATGCCTGATCTTCGGTTTCCCGGTCGCCTATTTCATGGTGCGGCTGGCCAGCGCCCGGCTGAAGGCACTGCTGATGATCTCGCTGGTTCTGCCCTTGATGATGGGTAATGCCGTGCGCACCGCAGCTTGGATGGTGATCCTCAGCGACCGCGGTCTCGCTTCCGCGATCGTCGCCGCCGTCGGTCTCACCGACCATATCGAGATCATGTATACGGAAACCGCCGTCATCATCGGGCTGATCTCAGTGCTGCTGCCGTTCATGATCCTGACCCTGCAGAGCGTGCTGGAGGGGATCGACCCCTCGCTCGAAGAGGTGGCGAGCAGCCTCGGCGCATCCCACTTCACGATGATACGGCGCGTCGTGATGCCGCTTGCCCTGCCCGGCATCATGGCCGGATTCCTGCTCTGCTTCACACTGTCCATGAATGCCTATGCAACGCCGGTGCTTATTGGCGGCCCGAAATTTCACGCCATGGCGCCGGAGGTCTACCAGCAGATGCAGCGCGCGATGAACTGGCCGTTCGGCGCGGCACTCGCCTATGTGCTGATGTTCACGACCCTGCTGCTGACGGTCGGCGCCACGGCGCTGGCGCAGCGCCGCTATCGCAGATGGGCGGAGTAAGCGCATGACCGCAACCTCATCCACCGCCTTCTACCGCGTGGCGACGGCCCTGGTGATCGGCTTCATCGTGCTGCCGCTGGCGATCATTATCTGGTCGAGCTTCTTCGCCAACAAGATCCTGTCGTTTCCCCCACAGGGCTACACGCTCGACTGGTACGTGCGCGCCTGGTCACGCGACGAATTCCGCGACGGGCTGTTTTTGAGCCTGCAGACCGCATTGTTTGCATCGGTCGGCAGCCTCCTGCTCGGCGTCCCCGCCAGCTACGCGCTTGCCCGCTTCAAGTTCCGCGGCCGCGACGTGGTCACCAACATCCTTCTGGCGCCGATGGTGGTGCCGGGGATCGTCGGTGGCGCCGCGATCTACATCTTCTATATCGACATCGAGCTCCTGACCGACATCCAGGTCGCCGGCGCCGCGCCCGGACTCTACCTCGCGCATCTGCTGGTCGCGCTGCCATGGACCATCCGGCTGACGACGGCCGCGTTGATCGGCTTCAACGCCTCCCTTTCGGAGGCCGCAGCCAGCCTCGGTGCGTCGGCGGCGACGATCTTCTTCCGGATCGTGCTGCCGGTGATCCGGCCGGCCATTATCGCTTCCGCCCTGTTCGCCTTCGTCGCCTCCTTTATCGACCTGGAGAAGTCGCTGTTCCTGGTCGGTCCGGGACGGACCACGCTGCAGATCGCGATCGTCAACTATCTCGAATGGAATCTGGACTCGACGATCGCCGCGGTCGCGACGGTCCAGATCGCGATCATCGCGACATTGCTCCTCATCACCAGCCGCTATGCGCGGCTGAGCCGCGCGTTCTGAGGTCCCGCCATGTCCGAGCTCATCCTCGATGACGTCTCCAAGAGCTATGACGACAATGTCGCCGTCCACCGGATGTCATTGAACATTCGCCAGGGCGAACTCGTCACCTTCCTCGGCCCCTCGGGCTGCGGCAAGACCACGACGCTGCGGATGATCGGCGGCTTCGTCGAGGTCAGCGCCGGCACCATTCGCGTCAATGGCCGCGACATCACTCGGCTGCCGCCCGCCAAACGCAACATGGGCTTCGTGTTCCAGAACTACGCGCTGTTTCCGCACATGACGGTCGCCGAGAATGTCGCGTTCGGCCTCGAAATGCGCAAGGTCGCGAAGCCGGACATCGCCCGCCGCGTGGCGGACGCGCTGACGCGCGTCCGCCTGAAGCATCTGGCCGAGCGGCTGCCGAAGCAGCTGTCGGGCGGCCAGCAGCAGCGCGTCGCGCTGGCCCGCGCGCTGGTCA
>NZ_JBAURI010000099.1:0-9145 GCF_049581145.1 Bradyrhizobium sp. | reverse complement strand
CTGCGGCCCGTCGCCTGAAGCACCGCGCCCGACCCGATCGCGAATCGTCAAAGTCGGGCTCCGACAAGGCTGACCTAGATGTGGTCAGCTTGGATGTCGGAGCAACCATTGATATATTGAACGAACTTACTCGCCGTTTGGCGGTCGCTGGTGGCTCTCGTCAAGAGCCACAGGCGCCGGACTGACATGGAGTTTGCATGCACGACCAGAACAACGTCTTCTATGCGATCGCGCTTTCCGTCGTCATCCTGATTACCTGGCAGTATTTCTTCGCCACCTCATTCGTGGGAAAGCCGGCCGCACCCAAGATGTCGCAAGCCGGCACGACGCAGGTCCGAGAGGTGGCAACGCAGACCGCGACAATACCGCGGGTACAACCATTCCAGGCGACCTCGCGGCAAGCGGCGCTTACCAGATCGCAGCGCGTCGCGATCGATACGCCGAGGCTCAGAGGATCGATTGCGCTGACCGGGGGCAGGATCGACGATCTCGCCCTGGTTCAATATCGCGAAACCATCGATCCCAAATCTCCCGCCATCGCGCTGTTGTCGCCGCCAGGCAGCCCGCAACCTTTTTATGCAGAATTTGGCTGGGCCGATGTCTCCAGCTTCCATCTGAAGATCCCCGATTCAAAAACGGTCTGGCTCCAGAATGGCGTGGGTAGCCTCGGAGTGGGACGTCCGATCACCCTTGTCTGGGAAAACGGCCAAGGCCTGGAATTCAAGCGGACGATTTCGGTCGATGACAAATACCTGTTCACCATTCACGATCAGGTCATCAATCGTGGACAGGTGGCGGTCACGCTGGCCCCCTATGCGTCGATCTCCCGCCACGATCCGCCGCCGGCGCCGGCCTCCTATCTGCTGCACGAGGGTCCGATCGGCGTCCTGGGAGACCAGGGATTGCAGGAGGTCAGCTACAAGGCTCTCGACGACAAGCAGCGCGTTGCCTTCAACACAAGCAATGCCTGGCTTGGCTTTACCGACAAATACTGGGCGGCCGTGCTGCTGCCCGAGACGGATGCGCATCTGCAGGCGGAATTTTCGGCAAGCGCGCTCGGCTCGCTGAAGACCTATCAGGCCGACTATGTTCAGGACGCGCAAACCATCATGCCGGGCGCCGAGGCCAGCATCACCACTCGGCTGTTTGCCGGCGCCAAGGAGGTTGCCGTTCTCGACGGTTACGACAAGTCGCTCAGGCTCAACCGGCTCGACCTTGTCATCGACTGGGGCTGGTTCCGTTTCATCACCAAGCCGATGTTCACGCTGATCGACGCGATCTTCCGACTGGTCGGAAATTTTGGCGCGGCGATCCTGATCGTGACCCTGATGCTCAAGACCGCATTCTTTCCGCTCGCCGATAGAGCCTATGCGTCAACCGCCAAGATGAAGGCGCTGCAACCCCAGCTCCGGCTCATCCGCGAGAGCTTCCCCGACGACAAGGTAAAGCAGCAGCAGGCCGCGATGGAGCTCTACAGGAAGGAGAAGATCAACCCGATCGCGGGGTGCCTGCCGACGCTGATGCAGCTCCCGGTTTTCTTTTCTCTCTACAAGGTGCTGTTTGTCACGATCGAGATGCGTCAGGCGCCGTTCTTCGGATGGATCAGGGATTTGTCCGCGCCCGATCCCACCAATGCGTTCAATTTGTTCGGGCTCATCCCCTATGACCCGGTCTCGCTGCCCTTTCTGGGCGCCTTCCTGGCGATCGGCGCGTGGCCGCTGATGATGGGGCTGACCCAGTGGTTGCAGATGAAGCTGACGCCGGCCTCGCCCGATCCGGCTCAAGCCGCCGTGCTGAACTGGATGCCCGTCATCTTCACCTTCATGCTGGCCAAGTTCCCGGCGGGCCTCGTCATCTACTGGACCTGGAACAATTTCCTTTCCATCGTTCAGCAAGGCATCGTCATGCGCCGGAATGGCGTGCGGATCGAATTATGGGATAGGCTCCGGACGATGTTCACAACGGACAGCGGCAAGTAGGAACGGCGATGCAATTGCGGGTGTTTGGACGCACGGGACTTGAGCTCTCGGTGCTGGGCTTTGGCTGCGGCGCGGTCGGCGGCTTCATGGTGCGGGGCGATCCCGCCGAACAGGAGCGCACCATCGCGCGGGCAATCGACGCCGGCGTGAATTACTTCGACACCGCCGTGCAATACGGCAATGGCGAATCGGAAAAGAACCTTGGCCGCGTCCTGCAAAGGCTGAAGCCGGCCAACATCGCGGTCGGCACCAAGGTCCGGTTGCCGGCAAGCGAGTTCGGCCGCATCGCCGACGCCGTCACGATGTCGCTCGAGGGCAGCCTGGCGCGCCTGCAACTCGACCGGGTCGACATCTTTCACCTCCACAATGCGATTACCGTGACCGGCGGCGGACCGGCACTGAGCGTCCGCCAAGTGCTCGACGACGTCGTGCCGGCATTCGAGCGCCTGCGCCAGCAGGGCAAGATCCGTTTCCTCGGGATGACCGCCGTCGGGGACTCCGCGGCGCTGCATCAGGTGATCGATGCACGCGTGTTCGACAGCGGCCAGATCGTCTACAACATGCTCAATCCGTCCGCCGCCGAGGCATTGCCGGCGAACTATCCGGCACAGGACTATGAACGGTTGTTCGATCATACGAGTGCAGCCGGCGTCGGCGTGGTCGGCATCCGCGTGCTCGCCGGCGGCGCGTTGTCCGGCACGACCGAGCGTCACCCGATCGCGGGTCCCGCGCCCGCGCCGATCGGTTCGGCGATGAGCTACGATGCCGACGTCGAGCGCGCGCGCCGTCTTATCCCGCTGGTGAGAGAAGGGTTTGCCGCCAGCCTGACCGAGGCCGCCACGCGCTTTTCGCTATCGCATCCGGCGATGGGCACGATACTGGTCGGCTTGGCGACCCCGCAACAATTCGAGGAGGCGCTCGCCGCCGTGCAAAAAGGTCCGCTGCCGCAAGCCGCGCTCGAGCGATTGTCAGAACTGCGGCAGGCCTTCTCCGGCGAACCACGCTGATGGAGCCGGGGGCAACATTTTGATGAGAGCGCGATTGGCGTGGCCTGTCTTTGAACGAGAAGCCGCGCACCATCTCGCATGTCCGCCGTACGGTAGTACATTGGGGACGCGAAGCGGGAGTATCTCGCACCATGTCGGATCATTTGAAGGAAGTTCCTCCAGCCGCCCGTCTGCTGGGACGCGAGATTGTTTCCGTGAACGCCCGACCGGGCGAAGTTCATTTGCGGTTTCTGGCTCGGGATCAATTCGCCAACCGTCACGGTACCATTCAAGGCGGCATGCTTGCTGCAATGCTCGATTCGGCGACGGGGAACGCGGTGATGGCCAGTCTTTCGTCTGACCGAACGGCTGTCACGACACGGCTCGATACGACGTTCATCAGGCCCGCGATCTTGGGGCCCCTGACCGCGATTGCCCGCCTCGTCAGGCAGGACGATAGGTCCGCTGAAGCCGAGGCCGAACTTTTCGACAGCACTGGCCAGATTGTCGCTCGCGGTCGCGCCGAGTTGCGCGTTCGGCAACGCAGGAGCGAGGCGTAGATAGCCGCCAAGGCTCTGGATATCATTCACGCTGCGCGTAGCGGTCCACATGCGAAGGAGGACCGCCTGATCATTTCACTACGAGACCGGAATAGTTCGAAAATGAACAACATTGATCTTGTAGAGGCGCTTCACCGGATTTGGAATACCGGCGACCTCGCGCTCATCGACAGCGTTTATGCAGCTGATTTCCACGCGCACTGGCCCAAGAGTTCGGAAGTTCCCGAGCGGCGTGGCATCGAGGGCATTCGTTTCGGTGTCGCGCGGATCAGGACCGCATTCCCCGACTGGCATGAACGGGTGCTGGATGTTTTCGGCTCGGGGGACAAGGTCGCGAGCCGTTACGTTTCCACGGGAACGCACAAGGGCCCGTTCTGGGGTATCGAGCCGACAGGGCGGCTCATCGAGATCGAGGAGATGTCGATCTTCAGGATCGCCCATCACCGCATCGCCGAGCAATGGTGCATGTTCGACGAACTGGGAAGGCTGCAGCAACTCGGTGTCAGCGTCGATCATCTGCGCCAGGTCCTGAAGATCTAGAATCGCGCGGCGACATCCCACCCCACTACTTGTAGAGTTCCTCGATATCGATCGGCAGCTTGATTTCGGTGCCGCGCCGGGCCGACAAGTCCATCGCCATGGTCAGGAGCAGGTTGCGGTGGCCCTCGGCCGCGGAGCCGTGCGGCGTCTTCAGGCCGGTGTGGATGCGTCCGAACCAGCAATTGGTTTCTTCCCGCATCGGACCCCACAGCTGGCCGTCGTTCATGTCGCCCGGTGGATAGCTGGTGAGGAAATCGACGTGACGCTCGAACTCGGGCTTGTAGTTGCGCGAGGTGTAGCCGGCGCCGATCGGCTTCTCGGTCGCCATCACCAGATCGCGATGGGTGTCCTCGATGTCGATGACGCCTTCAGTGCCGACGATGCCGACCTGCAGACCGTACACCGCGCCCGGCCAGACATGCGGCAGCGCCCAGCTGATGTTCATGCTCCAGATCGTGCCGTCGTCCATCGTGAAGATGCCGAAGGTCGAGTCCTTGGTGCCCCACATCGCGAGCGCCTTGTCGACCGAGCGGGCGTAGACCGACACCGGCGTCTTGCCTTCCATCAGATACAAGGACATGTCGAGCGCATGCGTGCCCGATACCACCATCGGGGTCAGGTTCTGGCGCTGATTGGTCTTGCGGATGGTGGCGATCGGCACCATCCGGTTCATGAAGGCGCGGGTGACCACGGAGGTCACATCGCCGATCTCGCCGCGGGCGAGCTTGCCCTTGACCGCCTGGAAGCGGCGCCGGAACCGGTTGGTATAGCCCATCACGGCATCGACACCTGCGTCCTCGATCGCCTTCAGCACCTTCGCCGACTCCCTTGCGTCGGTCGCCAGCGGCTTTTCGATGAACAGATCGAGCTTGCGTTCGCAGGCGGCGAGCAGCGGACCGACATGGGCGTTCTCGTCTGTCGCGATGATCGCGGCGGTGACTTCCGGGCGCTTCAACAGCTCGTTGTAATCGATGGTGAAGAAATCGGCCTCGGCGTCGGCTGCGAGTTTCTGGCCGACCTCGGCATTGGAATCGCAAAGACCGAGCCAGCCGATGCCGGGATAGTCCCGTGCGAATTCGGCCCGGATGCGGCCGATCGTGCCGCAGCCGATCACGGCGAGGCCGATCTGTTTTCGTTGGCGTCTCATGGGGTCCTTTGAGGTGGCAAGATGACGTAGCGATGGGAACAGGTGCGGCAATGCGGCAGAGCAGCGCCGCGGCCGGCTACACCGGCGTGCGGAATTTCTTGTAGAGATCCTGGACCGCTGACAGGGACTGGTTGTTGAGCGGCAGGGCGATGGGCTCGCCGGACTCCGCCGAGAGATCGGCGCCGAGATAGGTCTCCATCACCCGCCGCGCGCTCTCCGGCGACACCATCGGCGGCTCGTCGCGCAACACGCATTCGAGAAAGTGGATCGTCTCGGGTGCCATCTGGCCGGCATAGACATGATCGACCCATTCGCCCGGCATGGTGGACATCGGATATTGCGTGCCGTCCTTCATCGTATTGAGCCAGTTGGCGCGCTGGGTGTCGTCGAGGAACAGCGAGCCTTCGGTGCCGGTGATCTCGATCGTGGTGGCGCAGTAGTTCGGATAGCTCGGCGGCAGGTTCCAGCCGCCGCCGATCGAGACCAGCACGCCATTGTCCATGGTCACGGTGCTCCACATGATGTCATAGGAGCCGTTGACCGCCTGCATGTAGCCATAGGCGCCCTGCGAATAGACCCGGACCGGCTTTGCCGGCTCGAGCAGCCAGAACACGAAATCGAGGTCGTGGGTCGATTCCATGGTCGCCGGCGACAGCCTGCCACGGCTTGCGATCTTCTTGCCGAGGCCGCGCGACAGATGCCGGCTCACCATCACCGACACCGGCTTGCCCAGGGTGCCGTCGGCGATCTTCTTCCTGGCGTAGGCGAGCCGCGGGTTGAAGCGCTGCGAGTAGCCGATGGTGAATTTGAGATTGCCGCGCCGCGCGATCTCGATCAATTCGTCGGCCTCGAACAGTTCGAGCGCGATCGGCTTTTCCAGCAGCACGTGCTTGCCCGCCTTGAGGCAATCGCGCGCGATCGGATAGTGGTTGGATTCCGGCGTCGTCGAGATGTAGACCACCTTGATGCGGTCGTTGTTGATGATGTCGCGATAGTCGAGCGTCGCGGTCGCGGCATTGGTCAATTGCTTGACCTCGGCGAGACGCTCGGGCCTGATTTCACAGATGTGAAGCCTATCGACCAGCGAGGAGCGCGCGAGCGTTTCCGCCCGGATGCCCCCGCACCAGCCAGTTCCGATGACCGCGACTTCGACCTGTTGCACGCCCGTCTCCCTTGTACGTCGCTGTCGCGACCAGTCGTTCCGTTATCGTGACCTGTATTTCCGCGATTCGCGGCCGATACGCCCTTGGCGAAGTCTCACGGCTGGTGCCGCGCGGAAAAGGACCATTCCGCGCGCGCTACGTCAATCCGAACGGAGCCCGTTCTCTTCGATCACCTTGCCCCACTTGGCGGTTTCGGCGTCCATATAGCTCTTGAACTGCTCCGGCGATTGGCTGGAGACTGCGATCGCGCCGCTGTCGAGCATGCGCGCCCGAATGTCCGGCTCGGCGAGCACCTTGACGATCGCCGCGCGCAGCTTCTCGATGATCGGCTGCGGCGTGCCGACAGGCACCAGCACCCCCTGCCAGGACGACGTCACGAGGTTTGTCCATCCGAGCTCGTACATGGTCGGTATATCCGGCAGATTGGCGATGCGCTGCCTCGTCGTGACGGCAAGCGCCTTGACCTTCTTGTCCCTGATCAGCTCCATCGCCGAGGACATCGTGGTGAACATGACGTCGACGTGTCCGCCCAGAATATCCGTTACCGCTGGCGCCGCGCCGCCCTTGTAGGGCACATGCACCATGTCGAGCGCCGCATCCTTCTTGAGCACTTCCATTTCGAGCCGATTGAGCGTGCCGCTGCCGGGCGAGGCGAAGGTGACCTTGCCCTGGTTCGCCTTCACATAGGCAATCAGCTCGCCGACGGTGTTGGCCGGGAAGTCCGGCCGCACGATCAGGACACTTGGGGTGTCGGCGCACATCGACACCGGGGCCAGCTCCTTGTCCGGCTTGACGCGCATGTCGGGATAGATCGCCGGGTTGATCGAGATGGTGCCGACATTGCCGAGAAAGGCGGTATAGCCGTCGGGCACCGCGCGCGCCGCGGCCGTCGTGCCGACCATGCCGGCCGCGCCGAGGCGGTTATCGACCACGATCTGCTGGCCGAGGATCTGGCTCATGCCGGGCTGCAGCATGCGGGCGACGAAATCGGATGCGCCGCCGGGCGCGAACGGCACGATCATGGTGATGGGCCGATTGGGATAGTTGCCGGCATCCTCGGCGCAGGCCGCCGCGCCGAGCAGGACACACAAGGCGCCGCCAAGCGCCAGGCTGATTCCGATGCCAGTTCTCTCTCGTGGTGGCATGGTTGTTCCCTCCCTCAATCTCGACCGTCGTTTTTTTGATGGCCCGATCCGTTGCGATCGATGAAGTCCGGAGTCGGGAAATTACGGCCTGCGCGCGTTCGGACCGGCTTATGCCTGCGCTTGTGGTTGGACCTGCGACGCAAACGCCAGCTCATCCGCCCGCAATGGTTTCGACGGCCCCGCTCTTGACCGATCGGTGGATGGCTTCGAAGGTGCGGACATTCGCCAGCATTTCATCGAGCGCGACCGGATAGGTTGCCCGGCCCAGTGCTGCGCGGCCAAAGGCCTCGAGGTTGTCGCGCACCGCCGGGTGCGGCGGATAGAACGCGGTGGCCGGTGGTTCGTCGCGATGCACCGATGTCACGTCCCAGCCGGTGGAATTTTCCGGATGGCTGCGGTCGCGGATTTCCATCCAGCCCTTCGAGCCGAGCACCGCGAGGCGCCCCATGAACGGCGTCGCCAGCACGGCGCCGAGTAACGCGGTCGCACCGCTTGCAAAGCCGATCGTGATCGAGAGCGTATCGCCATTGGCAAAGTCGCTGCCCAAGGTCGCCAGCCGCGCCCAGACGCTGGTGGGACGGCCGAGCAGCGCGATCGACAGATCCATCATGTGGATGCCGGTGGCGGAGAGCGGGCCGACCGGATTGATCGTATGCGACAACCGCCAATTATCGGCGGGCAGTTTCAAGAACTTGTCCTGGCTGAAATTGCCCTCCAATAGCAGCGGAGTGCCGAATTCGCCGGCGGCAAATCGCTGCCGCAACTCGACGACCGCCGGCTCGAAACGGCGTTCGTGACCGATCCCCAGCTGAACTCCGGCTTGCCTGACCGCCGCGATCGCGCGCTCGGCATCGGCGGACGTCGTGCATAACGGCTTCTCGCAGAAGACATGACGCCCGGCCCGCGCGGCCGCGACGATCTGGTCCGCATGATATTGCTGAGGTGTGGACAGGATCACCGCCTGCACATCCGGATGCGCCAGCGCGGCATCGAAATCGAGCGCGGTCTCGACACCCAACGCCAATGCTGCCTCGCGCTGCGAATCCAGGGGATCGACGCCGAGCACGGGCTTGATGACGGTGCTGTTTGCCAGATTCCTGAGAATGGTCTGTCCCCACCATCCCAGACCGATAATCGCAGCCTTGATCATTGCTCGGACCTTTTTCTTGTTCTGCGCGAAACCCGATCATCCAGCCCACACCGCACAACGTCAATGTCGCAGACGTAATTTATCTCGATCAACGCGTCGGAAATGCCGCCGAACCGGCACGCCTTCAGGGGTAGACAGACGTCGCGCAACTTGCACGTGCCGATTGCTTCTGGCTTGTCGGCAGGGCGGACCGCGGCGAGACTCGTGGAGGAGATCATGGCGTCGGCGCAATCGGGTCGCGAACAGCCGATCGGCGACATCCCATATCGCAGTTGCGAAGGGCACGGATGCCGTTCGCCGGCTTGCAAAACCCCGGCGACGCCGACGATCTCGCGGCCTTTCTCTGGGGTTGCAAATCGACGACACCGCCGACGCCGAATTCATCGCGATCCGCGCCAAACCGGACATCACGAGCCGATGTCGCCTGGCGCGACGCCGCGTTTGCGATCAGCCCGGCGGCCGCGCTACTCTGGCT
>NZ_JBAURI010000098.1:0-2436 GCF_049581145.1 Bradyrhizobium sp. | reverse complement strand
GCTCGGCGGCGGCATCGTTGATCTCGAACAAGGCTTCCGCCTCGGCGCGGCTGACCGGCTCATGCTCGACGGCGCGCGCGGTCAGGATGCGCGCGCACCAGGCGGCGTCATCGGCATCGAGCTCGCGGGAAAAATGGACACGCCCCCTGGTGGTGGGACCCTCGCCGGTGATCACGCCATCGCGCACGATCGTCAGCGCCACGGCAGCACTATCGCTTGAGGAGGGTTCGAGGACGCCGCTTGCGACGGCATTGGGCTTCAAGGCAGTCATAGTTTGCACTTCTCAGTTTCTAGCTCTGGTCCAGCATGTCTCTGCTGGCGTAAACGGGTGGTTAATGATTCACAACTCGCATCATGAGCGTTTTAGATGGTTGCCGATTCGTCGCGTTGCTTCCCGGAAAGGTTCCCGGCTTTACGCCTCGTCCGGTGGTTGATGAAAACCATATGAAGCAATATCGGGGCAATCGGGAATTTTGCGGTGCGGATTGTTTTGCACCTCACCGTGATTTTTTCGCCGCAGCCTCGGTGATCAAGAAGAATTGCTGAAGGTTCCGGCAAAAAGAGAATGATTTGCCGTTTTGTTGGGCCGACGTTCATTTAGCGGCCACCCGCTGCTATAGTGGTTTCCAGAGGTTTACCTTCACCTTGGCTTGGCTGTAACTTGAAGGACATGAGGTTGTCGTATGGCACTGCAGATTGGCGCTGTGGCCCCGGATTTCGAGGCCGAAACCACCGAGGGCAAGATCAGGTTCCACGACTGGATCGGCAACTCCTGGGCGCTTCTGTTCTCGCATCCCAAGGATTTCACGCCGGTCTGCACCACCGAGCTCGGTGCGCTCGCGAGGTTGAAGCCGGAATTCGACAAGCGCGGCGTCAAGCTGATGGGATTGAGCGTCGACCCGGTCGACCGCCATGCGAAATGGTCGGAGGACATAAAGGAGACGCAGGGCACCGCGCCGAACTACCCGATGATCGGCGACACCGATTTCAAGGTCTCCAAACTCTACGACATGCTGCCGGCCTCGACCTCGGGCGATCCCGCGACGCGCACCGCCGCGGATAACCAGACCGTGCGCAACGTCTTCGTCATCGGGCCGGACAAGAAGATCAAGCTCGTCATGGTCTATCCGATGACCACCGGACGCAATTTCCAGGAGATCCTGCGCACGATCGATTCGCTGCAGATGACGACGAAGCACCGTGTTGCGACCCCTGCCGACTGGAAACAGGGCGACGACGTCATCATCGCCGGATCGGTCTCCGACGAGGAGGCCAAGACGATCTATCCGCAGGGCTGGAAAGCGCCCAAGCCCTATCTGCGCATCGTGCCGCAGCCGAAATGACCGGCTCCGGCACGACAACGCGAGATTCGGTCTGGCTCTGACGCTTCGCCGCGGAATAACTTACGCCTGCGGTGCCAGCCAATTCGCGGCCAGCAGGCCGGCGGTGGCGGAGATGGCCGTCACCACGACACCCCAGGACATATCGACAGCGGCGACTGCCATGCTCCAATGCCTGAGCAGCGACAGCGCGGTCAGCTCGAATGTCGCATAACAGAACAGTCCGAACAGCCCGCCCTGGACCAGGGTGGAACGCCACGTCGCGTCCGCGCGACCGCTGACGAAGACCACGGTGCCGACGACGTAGAGCAGGTAGAAGAGGATCGCGGGCGCAGCTCTCACCTCGCCCAGCATGTCGCCGACTTCGGCTGTGAAGAAGGCCCTGGCGAGCACGCCCAGAAACAGGAAGTCGAGCGGTACCAGGATGATCAGCGTCGACAAATAGAGTACAATATAGCGTTTCATGCGCGGTCCCTTAGGCGCGTCTGCCCTTCTCCTGCTAGATACGTGTCAGGATCGATCGAGTTGCACCGCGCGCGAACCCGATGCGCCATGTTCGAGTTGTCTCACCTGATGGCCGCCACATCCATTCCCCCCATCGTCGTCTGGTTCCGCGACGATCTCAGGCTTTCCGATCACCCCGCGCTGCATGCCGCATCGCAGACGGGTGCCCCGCTGATCTGCCTCTATGTGCGCGATGAGTCGAGCGGTGGGCGCAAGGCGCGCCCGCTCGGCGGCGCCGCACGCTGGTGGCTGGCCCAGTCGCTGAAGGCATTGCAGGCGAGTCTGCAGGCGGCTGGGTCCACGCTGGTGCTGCGCCGAGGCCCCGCTGCCGAGACCATCGCTGCGGTGGCGCAGGAGATCAGGGCAAGCGCTGTGTTCTGGAACGACATCGCGCAAGGCCCGCAAGAGGCCGTCGCCGGCGAGGTCACGGCTGCGCTCACAGCCCTCGGGGTCGGCTCGCAGCGTTTTCCAGGCGATCTTCTGGTCGCCCCCTCCGACATCCGCAACAAGGACGGCCGGGGGTTGCGGGTGTTCACGCCGTTCTGGCGCCGTGTGCAGCGCCGCCTACAGGATCTCGGCGATCCACCGGCGC